>NZ_JABXJH010000099.1:0-7610 GCF_013373675.1 Bacteroides sp. L10-4 | reverse complement strand
GGATTATGTCTCGACTGACAATCTGTTCTACGCTGTCAATCGAGGCCTGGCGGGGCTGGGCAAATCCCACTTTATCAACTTCTCCAAAAGAGCCTGATATGTTCATTTATTTTTCTGAATTACTTATTGAATAAATACTCAAATGTTGATGTTGTTTTCTTTAGAAGATTTACATTTGAAGAAGACATATCCCAGCATATAAGATACTTTCCCCAGTTTAATCTTAATAAGATAAATGGCTGTGAAAAGTCAGTTGTTCTTTCATATCTTATATCCAATGGACTTTTTATTCCTAGTGCATGTAATAAACTCGTTCGAAGAAAGATTTTGATAGATAATAATATTTGGTTTGAAAAAGGTATTTATTCAGAGGATATTGATTGGAATTTTTCTTTAACTCTTCATGCCGATAATTTTTATGCTATTAATCTTCCTTTTTATGCATATCGAAGAAGAAGTGGATCAATAACCAACTCTATTAGAGAAAAAAACGTGTTGGATTTACTTGATATTATAAAAAAATGGGTTCCTATGATATCTGAGGATTGTCAAGATTTCCAGATAAAAAAAATGTTGTTGGGGTATTGCGCCTATCAGTATATTGTCGTTTTAGGAATTATATTTTTAGCTGAAACAAATTGTCGTGACTTTTTGCTTCAGGAAGTAAGAAAGATGTCATATGTATTAAAATATGCAACAGATAGGAAAACCAAAAAAGTAAGACTTATGCACATTTTCCTAGG
The DNA here is from genome assembly GCF_013373675.1 of Bacteroides sp. L10-4. Classification (NCBI taxonomy): domain Bacteria; kingdom Pseudomonadati; phylum Bacteroidota; class Bacteroidia; order Bacteroidales; family Bacteroidaceae; genus Bacteroides; species Bacteroides sp. L10-4. The sequence goes on along the minus strand of NZ_JABXJH010000099.1, from coordinate 6,867 downwards.
GTATAATTTATCTGCTAAATTTTTAGGTGTTTATCTTAAACTAAAAAAAAGATATTTGTTTTAATATAGGTGTAAGTAACCTTTATGAGAGAGCGTAAATGTGATGATGCTGGATTCACTCCAGAAGAAAGGTCCCGAGAAAGGCAGATTTTGAAAATGAAGGAACTCTTGATAGAGTTGCGCAGCCTGTCAGACAGTGAACTGTCAAAGGATTCAGAATTTAGAAGCAGTATTATACAGAAGCTCTTAATTATCTGAATCGATTCTGGAAAGAGGTCTTTACTTGGATGATGGTGAATTGCCGATAGACAACAATCTTGCAGAGCAAACCATTCGAAAGCTGACTACTCAACGCAACAATTCACTTCATTATGGCAGTGATGCCGGTGCTGAAATGGCTGCAACACATCACAAAACCTTAAGAAAATAATATATAATGAAGATATTTTTCTATATTAATACTATATCTAATGGGGGGGCTGAGAGAGTGCTGACTAATTTGGCAACAGAAATGTCCGTTCGCGGGCATGAATGCACTTTAGTGACCTCTTTTCCTTGTTCATGGGAATATTCCTATGGAAAAGATGTGCAGCGTATTTCATTAGATTTGAATAAAATAGAAGGTTACTTTAAAAGGAATGTAATACTTACATATCGATTGAGAAAATTATTGAAATCGGAAAGGCCGGATATTCTTGTTTCGTTTATGGCCGAACCCAATTTTCGAGCAATAGTTGCAAAACTTGGAACTGGTATAAAATCCATTCTCTCAGTTCGTAGTAGTCCGGATTTGGAATATGGCAGTGGTTTTACATCTTTTCTGGCCAAAACATTGTTTCGTTTTGGAGATGCGATAGTTTTCCAAACCTATGATGCTAAAATCTGGTTTCCTGAAGTAATACAAAAGAAAGCTTCTATTATATATAATCCTATTGATAAGATTTTTTACAATACGAAACTAAGTGAATCCCATTCTGGAATAGTTACAGTCGGTCGAATTAACAAATTCAAAAATCATAGATTATTGATAGAATCGTTTGCGAAAATTGCAAGTCAGGTGAATGATGATCTTATAATATATGGTTCAGGAGATACTACTTCATTGAAGCTATATGCTGAGTCACTTGGTATAGGAAAAAGAGTTCATTTGCTTGGGCAAATATCCGATGTTCCTGCTTTCATTAAAAGCGCACGGCTGTTCGTGTTGTCTTCGGATGTTGAGGGAATGCCCAATGCGTTGATGGAAGCTATGGCTATTGGACTTCCTTGTATTTCAACAGATTGCCCATGTGGCGGTCCTCGAATGCTATTTCCTGAGAGTATTAGGAAGTATCTTGTTCCGGTAGGGGATTCGGATACTTTATCGAAACGAATGTTGACAGTTCTTACAAATCCTCAAAAAGCAACATTTCTTGCACAAGAATGTAAGAAAGCCTCTTTAGAATTTGAATCATGTAGAGTTTTTGACAAATGGGAATTGTTATTCAGGAATACATAACCTTTGTTTACTGATTTCATTATTGATGAATTACGGGGAGTCTGATGAAAATATTGCATATCATTAATTCATTTACAAGAGGTGGCGGTGCGGAAGCATTAGTCTTAACATTAGCGACAGCACTAAGCAGGATAGAAGATAATACAGTTCATGTATTAAGTTTAAAAAATCCGGAGGACAAGGAATTTGCTCAATTATTAGAAAAGCAAGGGGGAAAATGTTTTGCATTGTCTGAAAATTTAAAATCATTCAGAAATATTCACTTGTTAGCTGATTTTATCAAAAGAGGTAACTATGATATTGTGAATGTTCATCTTTTCCCATCCCTTTATGTGGCAGCATTAGCTAAAATATTAAAAGGGGTGAATGCCCGTTTGATATATACAGAACATTCTACAACCAATAGACGTAGAGGGAAGCTATTATTTAGAATAATTGATAAAAGAGTATATCGTACTTATGATTGTATTATAACAATATCCAAAGAGGTAGAGCGAGCACTCAAACAACACATTCCGGATATACGTACTGTAGTGATAAATAATGGGATTAACATTTCATCTTTTGAAAATGCAGTTCCTGCTGGTATTCGTACGGAAATGGGTCTGCCCCCCGATTGCAAACTGGTTACAATGGTAGCCAGATTCTGTTTTATGAAAGATTACAAGACCCTTATCAAAGCGATGTCGAGACTTGATTGTAATGTGCATTTATTATGTATTGGTGATGGTCTTCTTTTGAAGGAGAATAAAGATTATGCGCAAGCGGTAGGCGTAGGCTCTCGTATACATTTTCTTGGTTTGAGAAAGGATGTTCCTAATCTGCTACAAGCTTCAGATGTCATAGTTCTTTCTTCAGAACATGAAGGTTTCAGCATCTCAATGCTTGAAGCCATGTCATGCAGAAAACCTTTTATTGGTTCCAATGTGCCGGGTATTGGCGATTTGGTAGATGATATAGCATTGCTGTTCGAATTTCAGAATGATGAAGAATTGGCTCTACGCATAAATGAAGTTCTAGCAAACGATTCTTTATATCATAATGTTGCTGAAAAATGCTATTCTTTTGCCAAACAATATGATATAAATACTATAGCACAAAAATATATGCGGCTTTATAAAAGCTTATGATTTTGTTGCAAAGTCTAGTATAGCCGTTATTTCACTGAAGATGTAATAATAATTGTAAAATTATGGCATATAAACATTTGAAATTTCCCCAAGGCTCTTTGTTCTTGGTGACTGGTGGAGCCGGTTTTATTGGTTCCAATCTTTGTGAGGCTATTTTAAACCTCGGCTATAAAGTGAGGTGTCTTGATGATTTATCTACAGGTAAACAAGCCAATGTAGATATGTTTATGGGTAATCCCAACTACGAGTTTATTCATGGCGATATAAAGAATCTTGATTCTTGTATGGAAGCATGTAAAGGTGTGGATTATGTGTTACATCAAGCGGCTTGGGGCAGTGTACCTCGCTCAATAGAGATGCCTCTTTTTTATTGTGGTAACAATATCCAGGGAACTCTCAATATGCTTGAAGCTGCACGGCAAAATAAAGTGAAAAAGTTTGTTTATGCCTCTAGTTCTTCAGTCTATGGTGATGAACCTCATCTTCCAAAGTCGGAGGGAAAAGAAGGTAACTTGCTTTCTCCTTATGCTGTGACCAAACGTTGTGACGAAGAATGGGCGAAACAATATACTCTCCATTATGGGCTTGATACTTACGGAATGCGCTATTTTAATGTGTTTGGTCGTCGGCAAGACCCTCACGGAGTTTATGCTGCTGTAATTCCTAAGTTCATCAAGCAGTTGATTGACGATGAACGTCCTACCATTAATGGAGACGGTAAGCAAAGTCGCGATTTTACCTACATTGAAAATGTGATTGAAGCTAATTTGAAAGCATGTCTTGCGTCAAGTGAAGCTGCTGGTGAGGCATTTAATATTGCATTCGGTGGTCGTGAATACCTCATAGATATTTACTATGCATTGACAAAAGCTTTGGATAAAGAGATTGAGCCTGTTTTCAGTACTGAACGCAAGGGAGATATCAAGCATTCTAATGCAGATATTAGTAAAGCGAAACTTTTACTTGGCTATGAGCCGGAATATGATTTTGTACGAGGTCTTAATGAGGCCATTGAATGGTATAAGAATAATTTGTAAAACTAAGAAATTTAATCGAATATAATGGAACGTGAAATTAAAATTGCCGTAATCGGTCTCGGTTACGTAGGGCTTCCTTTGGCTCGTTTGTTCTCTACGAAATACAAAACTGTTGGTTTTGACATGAATAAATCCCGTGTGGATGCGCTGATGAAGGGGCATGATGCTACTCTTGAAGTATCGGACGAATTGCTGCAGTCTGCCCTTGCCAACGGCTTCAAGTGCACGGCTGACATTGAAGACATTCGTGATTGCAACTTCTATGTTGTGGCAGTTCCTACTCCCGTGGACGATAACCATAATCCGGACTTGACTCCTCTGTACAGTGCAAGTACTACTGTGGGGAAGGTGATTTCCAAAGGTGATATTGTTGTGTATGAATCTACAGTATATCCGGGGGTGACTGAGGATGAATGTATTCCGGTAGTGGAGGAAGTGTCCGGTTTGAAATTCAATACGGATTTCTTTGCGGGCTACTCCCCCGAACGCATCAATCCGGGCGACAAGCTACACACAGTCGAAAAGATAAAGAAAGTGACTTCCGGTTCGACTCCTGAAATTGGCAAGAAGGTGGACGAAGTGTATGCTTCTGTCATATCTGCCGGAACCCATTTGGCTCCCACGATGAAGGTGGCGGAGGCGGCCAAAGTCATTGAGAATTCGCAACGTGACATCAATATAGCCTTTGTCAATGAGCTTTCCAAGATATTCACTCGTATGGGGATTGATACTCAGGATGTACTGGAGGCTGCAAGTACCAAGTGGAATTTTCTTCCCTTCAAGCCGGGGCTGGTTGGAGGACACTGCATTGGCGTAGACCCTTATTATCTGGCCCAGTGTGCACAGGGTCATGGCTATAATCCTGAAATCATATTGGCAGGCAGACGCATGAATGACGGTATGGGAGAGTATGTGGCCGGTCAAGTGGTAAGACTGATGCTGAAGAAAGGGATTCAGGTCTTGAACTCTAATATACTGATACTCGGTTTTACTTTTAAGGAAAATTGTCCGGACGTACGTAATACGAAAGTGATAGATATTTATGAAGCTTTGAAGGAATATAACCTGAATATGACCGTTTATGATCCGTGGGCGAATCCGGCTATCGTGGAGCATGAATACGGAATTGAAGTAGTCAATGAACTGCCTGAGGAAAAGTTTGACTCAGTCGTGTTGGCGGTTGCCCATCAACAGTTTGCCGGAATCGATATAAAAGGTTTGTCGAAGACCCGGTCTGTCGTGTTTGATGTCAAAGGTTTCTTGCCCAAAGAATCGGTTGACGGCAGATTATGATAAAATGAAGAAGCTTTTCTTTGTTACCAATGTCGATTGGTTCTTTGTTTCCCATCGTCTGCCTCTTGCTTTGAATGCTATCCGGCAAGGATATGACGTTTATTTGTTATCAAGGGATACCGGAAGAAAACAATTCTTGCAAGAGAGAGGGATTCGCTTTGTCGATATTCCTTTTGACCGTTCTGGAAGTAATCCTTTGCATGAATTGAAATGTATTTTTCAGTTATATACAAACTACAGAAAGTATAGGCCTGATATAATTCATCATGTTACTTTAAAGGCTGCATTGTTAGGTTCTGTTGCAGCTAAGTTGTCAGGGCAACATAATGTTGTGAATGCAATAAGTGGATTGGGGTATAACTTTACGAACGGCAGGAATGGGATTTTGCAGAAGTTGATAAGGACTTTGATTCGCATTGCATTCAGAAGCAAGTCTTTCTCCTTTATTCTTCAGAATCCGGATGATGTGGGGATGATTAAAGGTTTCAATCTGGTTCCTTCGTCCCATATCTTTCTGATAAAGGGATCGGGAGTAGATTTGAATGAATTTGCTTTTTCCCAAGCTCCTGGCAAGACTCAATTAAAGGTACTCTTTCCTGCAAGGATATTGTTGGATAAGGGGGTGATGGAGTTCATTGATGCAGCCAAATTACTTCAAGAGCGATTTGTTGGAAAAGTAAAATTCATATTGGCAGGTGATTGTGATAAAGAAAATCTGGCTGTCTTGGGAGAAGAAAAGCTAAGGTCTCTTCTTGTCGATGATTATATTGAATGGATAGGATATCAGGCTCAAATGTTTCCTATATATACGGATAGTGATATCGTTGTACTGCCTTCCTATCGGGAAGGTTTGCCCAAATCCTTGATTGAAGCATGTGCGGTAGGGCGCCCTATTGTAACAACCGATGTACCGGGTTGCCGTGAATGCGTGAGATCCGGATATAATGGTTATTTGGTTCCTGCCAAGGACAGTGGGGCGTTGGCTAATGCCATCGGCCTATTGATAGAAGATGATGCGAAGAGAAAAGAGTTTGGAAGGAACTCTCGTCTGTTGGCGGAAGAAGAATTTTCTATAGATAAGGTTGTCAGGCAGACTTTTGATATTTATCAATCAATTATTAGGATATCTTGATATTTCCGGGTATCTTTGTGGAAAGATTGGATGTATGAGGAAGATTAAGCCATATAAGGAACAAGAACCAATGGCATCGAATGTTAGTGAACCGGTAGTTGTATATACGGGTAATGAGAATAATCCGAATATCGTTACGGAAGGACGTGATGACATTAGGCGTGCTATTTCCGGTGAGGAATTATTGAGCAGGCTTCGTCCTCGTATAAAGGCTTTGTTTGAATGAAAGTCGTATTTGCTCCCGAAGTAGAGGAGGATTTGTATGGACTTATAAAAATACTTGTTGAGAAGGAGTATCTGGGTACTTATCCTTTTGCTATTTCTTATGTGGAAGAACTGATAGCTGATATTCAACAGAACATTCATTCTAAATTGAAAAGGAAAGCTCCCGCTTTTTTTGAGCGTTATGGTAAGGATATGCGTTACATCACTTATCAACGTAATTTTAAGACGACGTGGTATGTTTTTTTCTCTGTCATCGGAGATACTTATTTTATCAAATACATAACCAATAATCACGTTTCCGGTCAGTATATTTTTTAGCATATTTCAATGAACATACTAATCACCGGAATCCACGGTTTTGTGGGTTCCAATCTTGTTATTGCCCTAAAGGAACGCCATACCCTTTACGGTCTGGATATCGTTGTTCCTGAAAAGGAGGGGGTGGTGAAGACTTTCTCTTGGGAGGATATTGAACCGGCTTCTTTTCCGATGCGGAATCTTCCGAAATTCGATGCCATTATCCATCTGGCTGGCAAAGCCCATGATACGAAG
>NZ_JABXJH010000098.1:0-7741 GCF_013373675.1 Bacteroides sp. L10-4 | reverse complement strand
AACTGAGCAAATACAAACTTGTCTTGAAACATATGCGGTCATAGTAAAACTACCGCAAAGATAAAATTTCAAGTCCGTTCGCTCGAAAAATCCATGTAACTAACTATATTTCAATAATTTCAAAGAAATTTTTCAGATTTTAATGGGACAGTAGTGATTATAAATATAAATTAAAATTTTGTGTTGTTGTTATTATGAAAAAGTTTAAAATTTTAGCATTGTTGTGTTTTTCTTTATTCTTACTATTTGTCTCATCTTGTGGTGATGATGAACTATTGTTTAATTTTGATGAGAATGGAGAGTGTTATGATCCTTCGGCTCGTTCGTTGTCGACAGAGAAGTTTAAATCGCTTGTACTCAACAATGGCTGGAAACATGTTTCCACGCATGAAATAACAGCTGATGGCAAATGGCAAAAAGAAAATTTTTATGAAGTTATGGATGGAGGAAGTCCGCATCATCTTTTCTTTGAAAGTATGACAACTGTTAAGGTGTTTTCTCAGATTGTTATGCCAGATGCACCACGTCTATCTCATAGATATGCTTATGATTACTTGGAAGAACGAAACAAGATCATTTTGAAGTCCGAAAATAAAAGGGATTTATATATGCAGATTTTATCTGTGGATGATAAGACATTGCGGTTGTTAGAATGTATGGGAGTGCATGCGGATGGTACTAAATTTTACACCTATGTTGTATATCGGAAGATGACAGAGGAGGAATTGGAAGAGTTTCAAACAAATTATACTGAATAGATTTTGATAATGGGGATTGGCTTGAAGTAGTAACTTTTTGAGTCGGTTCCGATTATTGTTTTGTTTAATAAATTTATGGATATCATGAAAAACAGATTTTATTTTTTGCTGCTTTTATTGGGAATGCTGATGTGTTCCTGCGAAAATGCAATTGAAGAGAACAACGTACAGAATGTAGCATCAACAGGTGTGCTTGTCACGAAAACCAATCCGATTGATGAAGTCACTATAGACGTGGTGAAGAAAGTAGCCGGTATGTATGGAAATGCGCAAAGCGCACAGACAAGGGGCGGTGAAGAGAGGACCATCGAAGAAGTGGTTCCTTCACCATATAATTTCTCTACCGATCGCAAGGATATCGTAGACATATATCCTGCCAAGTGACATCTATTGAACTGACGTTAAAAAGCAAGGTAAAAGTTTTGCCATGCGAAATAAAAGATTCTTCTTTGCCGGAAGAAAATGGAATTTATGGGCTACGAATAAGAAAAGAGAACAGTAATCGTATAATGGAAAAATACACTTTATGGAGCAGCCTGCTCCTGACAGCCGCCGGAACGGCGGCTGCTCAAAACAAGGCAGAGAACGCAAAGCAAGCCGATGTGCAGGCAGATAAGCCCCACATCGTCCTTATCGTTGCCGACCAACACCGGGGCGATGCCATGAACTGCATGGGAAATCCGGCGGTAGATACCCCGAACATGGATGCACTGGCGCACGATGGAACTCTCTTCATGAACGGCTACTCCTCCACACCGAGCAGCACGCCGGCACGCGCAGGGCTGCTCACCGGATTCTCGCCCTGGCATCACGGTATGCTGGGCTACGGCCGGGTGGGCAGCTGCTATCGGTATGAGATGCCTGCGATGCTGAAAGAGCTGGGCTATTTCACCTTCGGTATCGGCAAGATGCACTGGTTTCCACAGAAAGCCCTGCACGGTTTCCACGGCACGCTGGTGGACGAGAGCGGACGTGTGGAGAGCGACGACTTTGTGAGCGACTACCGCCTGTGGTTCCAGATGCAGGCACCCGGAAGGGATTCGGATGCCACGGGTATCGGATGGAATGCGCATGGAGGAGGGGTGTATCGCCTGCCCGAAGCACTCCACCCCACGGCATGGACCGGACAGATGGCATGCGAGATGATACGTAATTATGATAAGGGAAGCGGTGAACCGCTCTTCCTGAAAGTCTCCTTTGCACGTCCGCACAGCCCGTACGATCCGCCGCAGAGGTTGATGGAGGAGTATAAAGGGAAGGATGTTCCCGCGCCTGCCGTAGGCGAATGGTGCAAGGACAAGGAGTATGCCGCGCCCCGTGACGTGGCTACGGCCGAGAAGGACGCTGCTTTCGGCAATTTCGGCGAGGAGTATGCCAAGGAGTCACGCAGGTACTACTATGCCAATGTGACGTTTGTGGACGAAGAGATAGGAAAGGTGGTTCGGACACTGAAAGAGAAAGGCATGTACGACAACGCACTTATCTGTTATGTGTCGGATCATGGAGACATGCTGGGCGACCATCACCACTGGCGCAAGACCTATCCCTATGAGGGTTCGGCGCATGTGCCCTACATCGTGAAGTGGCCTGCGGCGTGCGGCTTCGAGAAGGGAGGCAAGGTGGAAGCTCCGGTAGAACTGAGAGACCTGTTGCCCACTTTCCTCGACATGGCAGGAGGCAAGGTGCCTGAAGACATGGACGGACGCTCGCTGGCAACACTGATGAAAGGCGGAAACAACGGGTGGCGCAAGTACATAGATCTGGAGCACTCCACGTGCTATAGCCCCGATAATTATTGGTGTGCGCTGACCGATGGAAAAATCAAGTACGTATGGCGTTTCCATACGGGCGAGGAAGAGCTGTTCGACCTGACGAAGGACCCGCAGGAGCTGAGGAATGTGGCGAAAGAGAAGAAATACGCTGCACGGTTGCGCGAGATGCGCGGCGAGATGGTGAAGCATCTGGCTGAGCGCGGAGAGGAGTTTGTGAAGGACGGGCAGTTGCAGGTACTGAAACGTACGGTGCTTTACAGTCCGTTGTTTCCCGATGAAAATCCGGTAGATACAGGCATCTGAAAAGAGAAAAGGTCTGCGTATGTATGATTTGTTAAGCGGAAGATTTTCAAATGAAAATTCCTTCCGCTTTTTTGTTCTTTATTAAATAGGATGGCATTCAATGATTTTTATTACCTTTAGTCCCGCATTTGAATGGCTTATTATATTTAATCGGAAAATATCATTATGAAAAACAGAACTTTAGTTGTACTGTGTTTCTTTATCTGTACATGGATGGCAGTAAATGCCGCAGAAAATTATAAGTTCAGGACACTCTCGCCCGATGGCGGCTTTTATTACGATGGGGTCAAATCAATAGAGCAGGATAAGGATGGTTTTGTATGGGTAATGATGGACTATGAACTATACCGTTTTGACGGCTACAAGTATAAGAAGTATTACCCTCGTTTTGCAGAAATAGCTCCGACGAAGCGATGGATATTCATCGGTATGGATTCGGATGAGAAAGGTAATCTTTATGTGAATACCAACAACGGGTTATATCGACATGATAGGATATCGGATAAGTTCGAGCGCGTGTTCGGGAACGTCGCTTTGGTGAAGATAGATGGCAGGGATAGGCTTTGGGTGAGGCGGGATAATCTCTACGGATTGCCTGATACTATTACCGGTGAAATCCGGATACCCGAATATGACGGGAAGAAAGCGACGTATGTTAATCCGGCTTTTTGTGTGCACAACAAAGATGTGTATACATTCGTCTATAGGCAGGTGTACAGATACAACGAAGCGGAAAATCACTTTAGCTTTTGCATGCGGCTGCCCGGTAAGGGGGGAAACATCCGCTTTGCGCGGGCGCGGGCAGGAAAAATGTGGGTGTATGTGGATAAAGAAGGGCTCTATAAGATTGACTTGTCGTCGTTTGAGATAGAAGAACACAGCAAAGCCTTTACCGGATGTGAGGAGAACGGACTCAGGGAGTTTTATGTAGACCGCAAAGGAAAGGTCTGGCTGGGTACGATGGAAGGACTCTACATCTTCGACTCTGCCACCGGCGCAATGATGGAATACAAGCATTCGACAACGGATGCTTTCAGCCTGCCGAACAATTCCGTATGGAAGATTTATGAAGACAGGCAAGGCAATGTATGGATAGGAACCTATTCGGGGAAGCTGTGCTACGTGGATATGGAGGAGGGAAATGCTTTTCGTTCCTATCTCGCCGGAAGCAGCGGCCTGAACTATGCACCGGTCAGTGCCTTTGCCGAAGACGAAGATTATCTGTGGATAGGTACCGAAGGCGGAGGCGTGAACCGGATGGACAAGCGGACAGGCAAGTTCCGATTGCTGGCAGACGGACAAAACGTGGTGTCCAACAATATTAAATCGTTGATGATGGACGGAGGACGCAATCTTTGGGTCTCGATGTTCAGGGGCGGTATTGAGGTGTTTCATGCCGGACACCGGGAAACGGCCCATTATAAACGTGGTCGCGACGGGGCGGGAGAATTGTTGGTGAATGATGTGCGCAAGACGGTGCTCGAAGGAGATTCGGGGCTGTGGGTAGCTTATCAGTATCCGGCACCGAAGATTTCTTATTTTTCTTTCAAGGAAAAGATGTTCAAACACATCAGTCTGGACAGTGTGGGAAATTACGATTATCTGTTTGATATTCTGAAGCAGGGCGAACGGACATTGTGGGCCATCAGTAACGAAGCGCTTTATCGGGTTGACACACTGACCGGGGAGATAAGAAAAGTGCAGCCGGGAGATTCCGAATATTTGGGGCTGTTCACTTTCTGTCTGGATGACAATGGGAATATCTGGATAGGAACTATCGGTAACGGTCTGATAAAGTTCGACACCAACACCTTGGAATTCATCCCGATGAAAGACGCACTGCAGCGGGATGTATATTCCATTTACAGTATCTGTTACAGCGATGGCAAAGTGTGGATGGGAACGGACGACGGGCTATGTTGTTATGATACGGCGAGTGAACGTCTGATGAAGTTCGATAAGCGTGAGAATACACAAGGGCAGGTATATTATCCGTTGGCAGTATTGAAGGGTAAGGACGGCAAACTCTATTTCGGAGGTACCAATGGGTTTACGGTGGTAGACCCCGCACGTATATCCTATAACCGTTACAAGCCGCGGGCAGTCATATCGGAATTTTTTGTGAATCATGAGCCGGTCCATCCCAAGTATGGCGTGAGCGACTCGTTCCATACCATCATGTTGGATTACGATGAATCGAACTTCGGTTTTGAATTTTCGGCGGATAATTACCAGATTCCGGAGAAAAACATGTTCAGGTATAGGCTGAAGGGATATAACGACGGTTGGATTACAGTGGATGCAAGGCAGCGCACGGTGATGTACTCCAAAGTGGTGGCAGGAACCTATTTCTTTGAAGTATGCGCTGCAAACAACGATGGTGTGTGGGGTGAACCTACAGTCATCAAGGTAGTGAGGCGCAGGGCTCCTTGGCTAAGCGTGCCTGCCTATTTCTGTTATGCATTGGCATTGCTTGGCATGGCGTATGTGGTTTTCAGGCACTATGCCGAGAAGAAGCGCTTGAAGATGATGCTCTATCAGGAAAATGTGGAACGGGAGAAGAAGGAACAGATACATCAGGCACAGTTGCGCTTCTTTACCAACATATCACATGATTTCCGCACTCCGCTGTCGCTGATTATGGCCGCTTTGGACAAACTGAGGCGCGAGGGCCTGAAAGAGTATTATTACCGTATACTGAATGGAAACGTGCAACGGCTGTTGAATTTGGTAAATGAACTGATGGACTTCCGAACCGTGGAGAACGGGATGATGAAGTTGGAACTGGAGCAGATAGACGTGAACAGCTTCGTGAAAGGTATTGCGGGCGATTTTATGGATTATGCTGCCGAGCGGAAAATCAGTTTCAGGATAGAGTGTGACGACACATTGCCAGCAGAGGTGTATGCGGACAAGAATGTGGTGGAGAAAATCGTGATGAACTTGCTGAACAATGCTTTCAAATACACGCGCGACGGAGGGAATATCGTGTTGATGACCAAACGCGGCCAAAAGTTTGCATCGCAGTGGACTGGGCACTACAAGGTGGGCGACTGCATGGAGGATGCTTTCTCCATCGTGGTGAGCGACACGGGTGTAGGCATTTCGGGTGAGTCGATCAGCAGCGTGTTCGAGAGATTCTACAAGGTGAACACCGTGAATGCCGATTCGCATTTGGGAACGGGTATCGGGCTGGCGTTGGTGAAAAGCCTGGTGTTGTTGCAGAAAGGGTGCGTATCCATTTATAGTGAACGGGAGAAGGGGACGGATATGGTGGTTTGTCTTCCCATGGATAGCAGTGTGTTCGGCGAGTCGGATTTTGCCCGACGGAAGTCAGGTGGTATGTCCGAATCCCCCGCATTCTTGCCTGAGGCAGGCGAAACTCAGGAAGACACGAAGGAGCCGGAATCGGAGACTGTGCCTCCGAGTGCCCGGAAAATCCTGATTGTAGAGGACAACACGGATTTGAGAGTGCTCATTGCGGAAGCCTTGTCGGACGAATTCCAAGTGATGCAGGCGGGTGACGGTGTCGAGGCACTGAAACTGATGGAAGATTTGGAGTTCGATCTGGTGATAAGCGATATCATGATGTCGCGCAAGGACGGAGTATCTTTATGCAATGACATCAAAAGTAATGTGAATACTTCGCACATTCCGGTGATTCTGTTAACGGCAAAGACCAGTCTGGAGAGTAAGATTGAGGGAGCGGATTCCGGTGCGGACCTCTATTTTGAAAAACCGATAGACTTGACTTATCTGAAGCTTTCGATACAAAATGTATTTAAAAATCGGCAGCAACTGAAGGAGCATTATGCCAAAAACTATTATGCGGACAGCGGTGAGCTGGCAACCAATGAACAAGACAATAAGTTCTTGAAGCAACTGGTGGCATTTATAGACGGGCACATGGACAGGTCGGACATGGATGTGAACCTGATAGCGGAAGAACTGATGATGAGCCGGAGCAAGCTTTATACGAAAGTGAAAAGCCTGACAGGAAAATCGGTCGTGGAGTTTGTGCTGAATTGTCGGTTGCGCAAGGCGGCGAAACTGATTATAGAAGAGAACATGACCATGCGTGAGATAATGATTCAAGTAGGCATCGAGAGCCAGGCCTATTTTACAAACTCATTCAAAAAAGTATTTGGCGAAACTCCTACGTCTTTTGCTAATAAGCATAAAAAGAAGGGATAAGAGCAATTTGGATAAAAGAAATAACGAATAGAGCAAGATGCTGCGAGTGGAAAGGCCTTCCTTTGCGAAGACTTTTTAAACTTGATAGCATGAAAAGAATTTTACGACCATTTGTTATGTTTTTATTGTTGGCAGGAGCCGGAGTGACGACCGCCCAAGTGCAACCGCGTCTTTTGCCTGCTGAGCAGGAAATTTCATTGAAGTATGGTGCCGGGCGTCTGGGGAAACGCCAGGATGCGGATATGAAAAGATTCCGCGACAATCGTCTGGGAGCTTTCATCCATTGGGGGCTTTATGCCATTCCCGGTGGTGAATGGAACGGAGAAATGTATGGAGGTGCCGCCGAATGGCTGAAAGCGTGGGCCAAGGTTCCGGCAGACGAATGGCTTAAACTCATGGAACAATGGAATCCTACGAGGTTTAATCCGAAAGCTTGGGCGAAGATGGCGAAAAAGATGGGCGTGAAGTATGTCAAGATTACAACGAAGCACCATGAGGGGTTCTGCCTCTGGCCAAGCAAATATACACAATATACGGTAGCACAAACACCTTATAAAAAAGATATATTGGGAGAAATGGTTAAAGCCTACCTGTTGGTTGAATTAAATTAGAGAATATTTTATCCGCCCAATCGGATGATGATTAACGAAATTGACATATTGCATGAACGTCATTGCTGCTATTTTGCCTGCTATGCGGGTGAAAAGACCGCAG
>NZ_JABXJH010000097.1:0-7741 GCF_013373675.1 Bacteroides sp. L10-4 | reverse complement strand
GATTCTGAAACATGGAAGAAAGGCAAAGTCGCTTGTCAAATATGGATTGGAAGAGATTTCGACCATACTTATGCGTCCGACTTATACCCCAAAATTCGATGTTTTCAAATTTTTGTCATGTACTTAACTGCAGCTTATTAATATCGTGTTTGCAAGAAATTAATATTTTGCAAACACGATATTAATTTTCTATTTTTGCACTTATTTTTTCATTTAATGCATAAATTTTAATCGTTACAAAGGATGATGACATCACCCCAACCCACTTCCAAAGGTTTCAACAGAGCCTTTTGGGTAAGTAGTACAGTAGAACTGTTCGAACGCATGGCATATTATGCCGTATTTATTATTCTTACCATTTATCTTTCCAACATTTTAGGTTTCAATGATTTTGAGTCAAGCATGATTTCCGGCTTGTTTTCGGGAGGACTCTATCTGTTGCCTATCTTTACGGGCGCATATGCCGATAAGATAGGTTTCCGAAAGTCAATGATTATTGCTTTCTCATTACTATCCATCGGATATTTGGGCTTGGGACTGCTTCCTACCCTGCTGGAAGCTGCCGGTCTGGTGAAGTATGGTGAGATAACCCGTTTTTCCGGATTGCCAGACAGTAATGACCGCTGGATGATTGTCCCTGTATTGTTTGTTATCATGGTGGGAGGTTCGTTCATCAAGTCTATTATATCGGGATCGGTGGCTAAGGAAACAACAGAGGCTACCCGTGCACGCGGTTATTCCATCTTCTATATGATGGTGAATATAGGCGCATTTACCGGGAAAACGGTGGTCGATCCTCTACGGAATGTTATCGGTGAGCAAGCTTATATTTATATCAATTACTTCTCGGCTGTCATGACGTTGTTAGCATTATCGGCTGTCATCTTATTGTATAAATCGGCACATACAGCAGGTGAAGGAAAAAGCATGCGTGAAATTGGACAAGGCTTTCTGCGTATTATCACTAATTGGCGTTTGCTGATTCTTATTCTCATCGTAACCGGTTTTTGGATGGTGCAGCAACAACTCTATGCAACTATGCCCAAATATGTCATCCGTATGGCGGGTGAAACGGCCAAACCGGGGTGGATAGCCAATGTAAACCCGTTTGTAGTGGTTTGCTGCGTAAGCTTTATTACTCGATGGATGGCAAAACGCACCGCAATTACTTCCATGAATATAGGCATGTTTCTTATTCCGGTATCGGCATTACTGATGGCATGCGGTAATTTGTTGGGTAATGACATTATTGCCGGCATGAGTAATATTACTTTAATGATGGTACTTGGCATTGTAGTACAGGCTTTGGCTGAATGTTTCATTTCACCACGTTATCTGGAATACTTCTCTTTGCAAGCCCCCAAGGGCGAAGAAGGCATGTACCTTGGTTTCAGTCATCTTCATTCATTCCTCTCTTCTATTTTGGGGTTTGGTATTGCGGGGGTACTTCTGACAAAATATTGTCCTGACCCAAGCTTGTTTGAAACCCGCGAAGCATGGGAAGCAGCCAGTGTCAATGCACATTATATTTGGTATTATTTCGCTGCTATAGGATTGGTTGCAGCAATAGCATTATTCGTTTTTGCCAAAACGACCGAATTCATCGACAAAAAGAAGAAGGCATAAGGGGCATGTATTGCATACTTTTTGTATATTTGCCGTCACTTTTTTTAAAAGTGACGGTTTTTTTGTAATTAAGGAGATTAGGATGAAAGTAAAATTTATAAGCCTTGCCAGTGGAAGCAGTGGCAACTGCTATTATATAGGTACAGAAAAATATGGAATACTCATCGACGCCGGCATTGCAGTACGGACGATAAAAAAAGGACTCAAGGAAGCAGGTATCAGCATGGAAATGATACGTGCGGTATTTGTTACGCACGACCATGCAGATCATATTAAAGCGGTAGGCGGACTGGGTGAAAAGCAGAATATTCCTATTTATACAACTGCCCAGATTCATAAGGGTATCAACCGGAGCTATTGCATGACGGAAAAGTTATATTCGTCTGTCCGTTATCTGGAAAAGCAGCAACCCATGCAGTTGGAAGACTTTCATATCGAATCTTTCGAAGTACCTCATGACGGCACGGACAATGTGGGCTATTGTATTGAGATAGACGGAAAGGTCTTTGCTTTTCTTACAGATCTTGGTGAAATCACTCCTACAGCTGCAGAATATATCAAAAAGGCCAATTATCTGATATTGGAAGCCAACTACGATGAGGAGATGTTACGTATGGGTACCTATCCCCAATACCTGAAAGAACGTATTACCAGCCGTACCGGGCACATGAGCAATATTGCTACTGCCGAATTCCTTTCGGAAAATATGACGGAGCATTTACAGTATATTTGGCTTTGCCATTTGAGCAAGGACAATAACCATCCAGAATTGGCCTATAAGACAGTGGAATGGAAGTTAAGGGAAAAAGGAATTATCGTAGGAAAGGATGTGCAGTTATGCGCTTTGAAGCGTACAACTCCTTCTGATTTATATGAGTTTGAATAAAAAATCTCATTTCATCGCAAAAAATACTTCAATTTATTTGCATGAATAAAATAAAAGGATTACTTTTGCACCCGCAAATAAGAAATGCACTCTTAGCTCAGTTGGTAGAGCAACTGACTCTTAATCAGTGGGTCCAGGGTTCGAATCCCTGAGGGTGTACATAACAAAAAAAGGAACAACATTAGTTGTTCCTTTTTTTGTTATGTATCCATATTTCTTTATATTTGCGTACTCATTTATATTTCTAAGACTAAAAGAAACACAATATGGGAAAAGATTCAAAGCAGATAGTGGTTCTCCTGGCGCATCCTAATATCAAAGAATCGCAGGCAAACAAGGCGTTGATAGAGGCTGTACATGAAAGAAGTGGCCATATACAAATTGCATGAAATGCGTAATGAAGATATCCGCTGTCCATATAATTAAAACACTTATACAAAACTATCATGTTACGTAAAATCAGACTGGCCTTTGCAACGCTTTGTTTTGCACTCATTACCTTGTTGTTCCTTGATTTCACGGGAATGCTGCACGGATGGTTCGGATGGCTAGCCAAAATCCAGTTCTTACCGGCAGTATTGGCGTTGAACGTAGGAGTAGTATTATTTCTTGTAATTCTTACATTGATATGTGGGCGTGTCTATTGTTCCGTTATCTGCCCGTTGGGGATACTTCAGGATGTAATGGCTTGGATAGGCAGGAAGTTTAAGAAACGTAAAAAACTCCCCTACTCCTATTCTCCGGCAATGTCATGGTTACGTTATGGAATGCTGGGAATATTCATTATTGCCTTGGTTGCCGGATTCAGTTCGTTGGCGGCTTTGCTGGCACCTTACAGTTCATATGGGCGCATAGCCAACAATTTTTTCCAGCCGTTGTGGCAATGGAGTAACAACCTGCTCGCCTATTTTGCAGAACGTGCCGGCAGTTATGCCTTTTATGAAACAGATGTGTGGTTGAAAAGCTGGTCTACCTTTATTATTGCTGTTGCCACTTTCGTAGTGCTTGCCGTTTTGGCAGGACGAAACGGACGTACTTACTGCAATACGATTTGTCCTGTAGGAACTGTGCTAGGTTTCCTTTCACGTTATTCTTTTTTCCGTATTATGATAGAGCCGGATAAATGTAATGAATGCAGTTTGTGTGCCCGTAATTGCAAAGCGGCTTGTATTGATATTAAGGAGCATAAGGTTGATGCCAGCCGTTGCGTAACTTGCATGAACTGTATAGACAAGTGCAGCCATGGAGCTATCTCCTATACGACTCCGAAGAAAGTTCCGAAACAAATGAACGAGACTCGTCGTCGTTTCTTTACAGTCACTGCTCTGGTAGCGGTCAACTCTGTTTTGAAAGCACAAAAAAAGAAAGGGGACGGTGGATTGGCAACCATTGAAGATAAGAAAATTCCGGAGCGTAGCACTCCTATCGTCCCTCCAGGTTCATTGGGCATACGCCATTTGACACAACATTGTACAGCTTGCCAACTCTGTGTATCGGTTTGTCCCAATCAAGTGCTTCGGCCATCTGCAGACTTAATGAAACTAATGCAGCCGGAAATGGCCTACGAGCGCGGCTATTGCAGACCGGAGTGTACAAAGTGTTCCGAAGTGTGTCCCGCAGGTGCCATTCGTCCAATAACCAAAGCTGATAAATCTTCCATTCAGATAGGACATGCCGTGTGGGTGAAAAAGAACTGTATACCATTGACCGACGGAATGGAATGTGGCAATTGTGCCCGCCATTGTCCGGTAGCTGCCATACAAATGGTACCGAGCAGTCCGGAAGATGAGAATTCTCCGAAAATCCCGGTTGTCAATGTAGAGCGCTGCATCGGCTGTGGTGCGTGCGAAAATCTTTGCCCTGCCCGTCCCTTCAGTGCCATCTATGTGGAAGGGCATGAAAGACACAGGATTGTATAAATATCTGTAATATTGGTGAATATGGAAGAACGTCATAAAAGCATGAGTCGCCGTGATTTTTTGAAGATTGTAGGTATCACGGCTACAACATCTGCCACCGCCTTGTATGGTTGCAGTTCTAAAGAAGGAAGTGATACAAGTAACAATATCTTGGGACCGGTTCCGACGGATAAGATAACCTATCGTAGTTTTCCCGGTTTAGGAAGTGACAAAGTTTCTATTTTAGGATATGGCTGTATGCGCTGGCCTACCATTCCTGCTCCGGATGGAAAAGGGGAAATGATAGACCAGGATGCCGTAAACGAACTGGTGGATTATGCCATTGCACATGGTGTGAATTATTTCGATACGTCTCCGATGTATGTACAAGGATGGAGTGAGAAGTCTACGGGAATAGCTCTGAAGCACCACCCGCGCGAATCGTTCTATCTTGCTACTAAACTATCCAATTTTCATCCTGATACTTGGACTCGTGAGGGGTCTATCGCCATGTACCGTAAGTCGTTCGAGGATATGCAAGTAGACTATATAGACTACTATCTGCTACACATGATTGGTGGCGGTGGCATGAAGCAATTCCACAAGCGCTATATAGACAACGGTATGATTGATTTTCTTGTAAAGGAGCGTGAAGCAGGACGCATCCGTCACTTGGGATGGTCGTTCCACGGTGATATCGAAGTCTATGACTATGCCTTGCAGATGCATGACCGTGGTGAAGTACATTGGGACTTTGTACAAATACAATTGAATTATGTAGACTGGAAACATGCTTCGGGCAGCAACTTCAAAGCAGAATATCTGTATGATGAGCTGGCAAAACGTAATATCCCTGCTGTCATTATGGAACCTCTGCTGGGTGGACGGCTCTCCAACGTCCCTGACCATATTGTGGCACGGCTGAAGCAGCGCGAGCCCGAACGCAGTGTGGCTTCTTGGGCATTCCGCTATGCCGGTTCTCCTCAAGATGTACTGACAGTGCTGAGCGGCATGACTTATATGGAACACTTGCAGGACAACATCCGTACTTACTCTCCATTAGTACCACTCACAGAAGAGGAAATTCAGTATCTGTATGCTACGGCCGATTTGATGATGGAGTACCCCACCATACCTTGCAACAACTGCAAGTACTGCATGCCTTGCCCGTATGGGATTGACATTCCTGCCATCTTGATACATTATAATAAATGTGTCAATGAAGGAAATGTGCCGGAAAGCTGTCAGGATGAGAATTATCGGAAAGCACGCCGTGCTTTTCTCATAGGATATGACAGAAGTGTACCCAAACTGAGGCAGGCCGACCATTGTAGCGGGTGCAACCAGTGTTCTCCGCATTGCCCACAAACGATTGATATTCCCAAAGAATTGCATCGTATTGACAAATTTGTAGAACAGTTGAAACAAGAGACTTTATAAAATGGAGAGCATCATTGACATACTGCACAAGGGCGGATACTCTTGTGTTATGAAAAACCGAGAGGAAATTCGTACTTGCACCCAACGTGGAGTGGCAGATTTGTATGATTTGTATCAGGCAGATTCTGCATTTATGAAGGGGGCTGCCATTGCCGATAAAGTTATAGGAAAAGGTGCCGCAGCTTTGATGGTATTGGGAGGGTTTAAAACGGTCTATGCGGATATAATTAGTACTCCTGCGCTGGCATTGCTGTGTGAGGCAGGAATTGAAACGAGTTTTGCCCAAGAGGTTCCTCATATCATTAACCGTGACAAGACTGGCTGGTGCCCGTTGGAAGCGGCTTGCATGGAGCTGAGTACGATAGAGGAGATGTATCCGGTGATTCAGAATTTTATGTCAAGAATCAGGGCAAAATAGTAACAGCTTGCTCTTTTTCCCTGACCTTTCTCCTTCGGCATCTTGAAGTCATCCTTGCGCATACCGATACCGTCCAGTGTGCGGTTTTCATTGTGGCCGTTCGGGAAGAGATGCCGGTTGTCATCAAAATATTTTTTTCATGACCTGAAGTGTATGTCAGAGCTGAAGTGACATGTTGTTCTTGAAACATATCTATCAGATAGAACAAAAGTTCCTGATTGTCAAACAATTTCTTTATATCTCCAAAAAACTTCATTGATATTAAATCTAAATCCGGTTTGGTGTTTACAATGGCTATTGACTTTTTAGTAATCCATGGCAATGACCCGTTTGCCACGAAAGAGTTGGCTTTCATGTATCTGGTAGTGTGCCGTGTGATGTATATCATAGGTCCGGGCAAGTTTGCCTTTGACCGCTGAATAGGAAAAGCTCTTTCCAAAAGGCTCGTAAATAGACACTTCCGTCTTACTGAAAACAGATTTTAAGCTCAAATAGTATGTATTTTCATAAAAAATCCTATATTTGCGGATGCTTAAAATAACTCGATGAGCTATAAAGCTAATTAAACACAGTAAAATAAAAAGAGTGATTATGAAAAAGTTCAATTTAAAGATGGTTGCGACCGTAATGATTTGCGGCTCGTTTCTTTTCAGTTCTTGTATCGGTTCTTTTGGACTGCACAGTAAACTGGTCAGCTGGAATCAAGGTATTGGTACCAAGTTTGTAAACGAACTGGTTTATCTGGCATTCAATATTATTCCGGTATATGGCGTTTGCTATCTGGCCGATGCATTGGTCATCAACTCCATCGAATTCTGGAGTGGTTCAAATCCTATGGCCAGCATTGGTGATGTAAAGAAAGTGAAAGGCGAAAACGGTGACTATCTGGTAGAAACACTTGAAAACGGCTATTCTATCACCAAGGAAGGTGAAACAGCTTCTATGGAACTCATTTACAACAAAGAGTTGAATACTTGGAATGTTGTTGCCGATGGTGTCAGCACAGAGTTGCTGCAAATGAACAATGACGGCACTGCACAAATGACCCTTCCGAACGGTGAGGAAATGACTGTGACGCTGGATGCTCAAGGTGTGGCAACAGCACGTCAGGCTACAATGATTGACAACTATTACGCCTTTAAGTAATGGATAAATGACGATGGATGAATAATAATGGGTAGTTAACTGCGTATATTTATACCCATTATTAATTAGGGATATTCAGTAAATGTCTCTAAAAAATAAGATGGCATATGAAGTGATTATGTGATTATGGTCTATCCTCTTCATATGCCATTATTATTGTCATTTTTTCGTGCTTTCTCACATAATTTTATCGGGCAGGACATGACGCTCCGGAAGAAGTCCGATGCCCTCTTCTGCCCCTTGTGAATAAAATCATGTCATGCTGCTTTAGCCGTTTTGTTCCTGATTTTTTCTATCATCAGTACTGCATTTGCCGTATGTATTCCG
>NZ_JABXJH010000096.1:0-7762 GCF_013373675.1 Bacteroides sp. L10-4 | reverse complement strand
TCCACGCTTTACATTCTATCGCTGACACGGCCTGGAAAAACGGACAATCCCCTCTTAAAGCTATATTGGCGCTCGTCTAAACTGACGGGCTAATTCTTCGTATCCTTTGTTCTCGCTGAATAGTTACATAGAAGCCAATCAAGTGATGTTATCTGTTAAAAATGGGACTACAGACCTAAGCGCAATTTTGTTTCTTAAATAATACAAAAAACACCCAGCTTTACATTACTAGACGTAAAACTAAGTGTTCTTTTTTTTTACAAATCACTGATTTTCAGCTTTTATTGCGGAGAGAGGGGGATTCGAACCCCCGATACCCTTTAGGGGTATACACGCTTTCCAGGCGTGCCTCTTCAACCACTCGAGCACCTCTCCTTGTTCGGGGCGCAAAAGTAAGGGAAGTTTTTGAAATTACCAAATGTTCGGGCAAATAATATTAAAAGTCTGTTCAAGCAACCACTACCAGAACGGACTTTCAACACTCAACAAAACATACTTACCATTACCGTGACCTGACTTCCCGTTTCATGAAGTATGACATACGAAAGGACAAAACAGATAACAGTAGCTTCAATCAGTCCGGTGAGTTGCAGCCCCCCCAAAAAAAGGCCTCTGTCCCAATGGCAGCGGGCTAGAACCACTTTATCACTTTACTCTGAATGATTATACCGACGTGTGGTCGTAATAGTTCCTATTCCCGGATACTTTTCCGCCAAATAATCAAAGGCACGACGGGGAAGAAAACCTGTAATTTGAACGAAGATATATTTGCCCCGATTCATTGTTTTGAGTTTTTGAACAAAGCTAAAACAACTTTTCAACTCAAATCGTCACGCCCCAAAAAGAGAGGTAATTATGCGATTATCAAGGAAATCTCCACTTTTGGATACAACAGCACAGGAAAAAAAACAAGGAGTTTCTCATGATACCGATTGACAACGCGTTCGGGTCAAAATGGTAACTGCCGGATATATCAGCATGTCATCGTTCGAAATACCCAAACACCCAATTTCACATTTTTACGCTGAATATATAATAAAAGTAACCTATATGTAACAGCAATCTGAAAGTTATTATTTAAATTTGCAACGTTTTTTAATAGTTTAATCAAATTAATTAAAATCTCATGGCAAAAAGAATGCGATTCATTCTTTCCACAATTATGGTGATAGTTGCAATGACAGCCAAGGCTCAGGTAACTACCGCCTCATTAAGTGGAAAGGTAACAGACCCAACCAAGGAAGCCATTATCGGTGCAACAGTTCAGGCTATACACGAGCCTTCTGGAACACGATATGGCGCAATTACGAACATTGATGGTCGTTATACCATTCAAGGTATGCGAGCAGGCGGACCTTACAGTGTGGAAGTTTCTTACATCGGTTACCAAACAATGATGTTTAAGGATGTGACCCTTCAATTAGGTGAAGTCTACAATTTGAATGTACAGATGCAAGAATCATCTGAACTTCTTGACGAAGTAATCGTTACAGCTCAAAAGACTAAATTCGCTTCCGAGAAGACTGGAGCGACAACCAACATTTCCAATACACAGATTGCCAACATGCCTTCTATAAGCCGCAGCATTACCGACTATTCCCGTTTGTCTGCTTACGGTGGCAATGGTATGTCGTTTGCTGGATCTGACGGCCGTACTGCCAACTTCACAATCGATGGTGCCAATTTCAACAATAACTTCGGTTTGAGTTCTAACCTACCTGGTGGTGGCAATCCCGTCTCTATCGAGGCAATTGACGAAATTCAGATTGTCATCTCTCCGTTTGACGTACGCCAGACCAACTTCATTGGTGGCGGTATCAATGCCATTACCAAATCTGGTACTAACACTTATAAGGGTACAGCTTATGTTTATCACCAAAATGAAAACATGCGCGGTGACGCCATTGATCGTGAAGCAATTTCCGGTGCTCGCGAGAAAGACCAGTCTACTACATACGGCTTTACTATCGGTGGTCCAATAATCAAGGACAAGCTCTTCTTCTTTGCAAACGGCGAGATGCGGAACACTCCGGCAATCGCCAATCGTTGGCGTGCCTCCGAAGACGGAGTTGCCAATGCAGATGCTTACATCTCACGTGCAACTGTTGCCGATTTGCAGACAGTATCCGACATAGCAAAAGAAAAATATGGCTATGACACCGGTTCGTTCAGCAGCTTCCCTTCTGACAATAAGAATACTAAATTATTGGCACGTATAGACTGGAACATCAACAACAACCATCACTTGGCTTTGCGTTATAACTATACCAAGAATATCATATGGAATAGTCCTAACTCTTCCTCTATGGACGGTGGTACTCGCATGTCGGGTGGTCGTACTTCACAGTATGCCATGTCGTATGCCAACTCCATGTATTCAATGGACAACCTGGTACATTCAGTGTCTTTCGACCTTAACAGCCGCTTCTCCGCTGCCTTGTCCAACCAGTTTTTGGCAACATTCTCTAAGTTGGATGACGTACGTGGTACCAATTCCAGCATTTTCCCGTTTGTCGATATCTTGAAAGACAATCAGAACTACATTTCTTTTGGTGAAGAACTTTTCACTTACAATAACGCAGTCCACAACACAGTATGGAACATTAAGGACGATGTAACTTACTATGCCGGCAATCATAAAATCATGGTTGGCTTGAACTATGAGCATCAAATGGCCGACAACCAGTATCTCCGTAACGGTACAGGATATTACCGCTATACCAGCCTGGATGACTTTATTCAAGGAGCTGCTCCGGAAATTGTATGTTTGACTTATGGCTATAACGGTGAAAACGAACCTGCATCACGTGTTCAGTACAATAAATTGGGCTTCTACTTGCAAGACGAATGGAACGTACGCTCTGATTTCAAGGTTACAGCAGGAGTACGCTTCGATGGACTCTTCTTTGATAATAGTGACTTGATGACCAACAATGCTATTCTCAATCTCGACTACAACGGTCGTCATATCGATACCGGCAAATGGCCAGGAAGCTCATTGACAGTATCTCCTCGTGTAGGTTTTACTTGGGATATTTTGGGAGACAACACTTTGAAGCTGCGTGGTGGTAGCGGTTTGTTCTCCGGACGTCTGCCTTTGGTATTCTTTACCAATATGCCTACCAATGGCGGTATGATTCAATATCAGGCACAGATTAATGCCAAGAATGCAGCAGACAAAGGTTTCACTATGGATGAATTCAAAGGTGGAATCCTTGGTACAGAAGCTCTGAAACAAAAGCTTTATGATTTGGGGTATCCTAAGACAATCACACCGGAGGACGGTACAGTTCCTTCAAGCATTTGCGGTGTCGATCCCGACTTTAAAATGCCACAGGTCTGGAAGTCTTCAATTGCTGTAGATTATACAGTCCCCGTATCATTCCCATTGAACGTAACGGTAGAGGGAATCTACAACAAGACTCTAAATGCCGCCATGTTGAGAGACTGGAGCCAGAAAGACGTAAACGGCTTTACACGCTTCAATGGTGCTGATAACCGTCCTGTATTCCCGTCCGACGCTACTTATACAGACGAAGCCGGCAAGAGTCTGCCAAGTGCTTACATGCTTGAGAATACAAGCCGCGGTTACGGATGGTCGACCAGCATTACCGTGAACGCAACGCCTGCCAAATGGATTAACTTGATGGCTGCTTATACGCATACAGTATCCAAAGAGGTGACTTCACTTCCGGGTTCCAATGCGTCATCAGTACTCAACTACCTTTCTACATACGAAGGTGTCAACAACTTCCGTTTGCACAATGGCCTTAACGTTACTCCCGACCGTTTCATTGCAAGTGCCACTATCAACGACAAGAGTGGCAACCACTATAGTTTTATTTACGAAACTTGGCGTGGCGGTTACAATTACTCTTACATGCTTGCCAACGACATGAATGGTGACGGTTATAATTACGATGCTATTTATATTCCTACAGACAAGCAAGTTGCCGATGGTTCATTCCGTTTCGTCAGCGAGGATGACAAGACACGCTTCATGGATTATGTACACAACAACTCATACCTTAAGAATAATCAGGGTAAATATGCTGAACCTAACAGCCTTTATTCTCCTTGGGTACACCGTATAGATTTCTCTTATAAGCACGATTTCAACTTAAATGTACGTGGTGCCAAGCACAAATTGCAGTTGAGCTTTGACATGAAGAACGTACTTAACTTCTTCAATTCAAGCTGGGGAGTAAGTAAGCATTTGAATCCTGCTATCGGTAACGAAGCCCGTATCTTGAAGTATGAAGGTGTAGACGCTGAAGGTTTTGCTACATTCTCAACTCCGACGTCTATAAATGGCAACACCAAGACTTGGACTCTCAACCATGCTATCGGTCAGTGCTGGTATGCTTCTATCGGTATTAAGTATTGTTTTAACTGATTATCAAATTAAGAATAATTGAAGAAAATGAAAAAACATCTATTTATAGTACTTGCTGCTGTGATTTCTCTTTTCTCAAGCTGCGCTGAAGATGATGCAGCAATAGGCTTGTCAGGATTGAAAGTTTCACAGTCGTATGTTGCGCTGCCGATTGAAGGAGGTAGCACCGACATTACAATTGAATCGAAGTCCGAATGGATTATCACAGGTAACGACAAGGCCGATTGGCTTACCATCTCTACTACTCAAGGTCCTAAAGGCGAAAGCAAAATCACATTCTCTGCTGATGAAGCTGTGGATGGCCGTTCAGTGGAACTGAAGCTGAGCAGTGCCAATGAAACTCAGAACTTGACTATCATGCAAGGCTTGCCAGTCATTTCGGAAGCTACTTGTGCCGAGGTAATAGCCGGTCCCGAAAAGAAAATCTATAAAGTGACCGGTGTTGTTTCAAATATTTCCAACACCGTTTACGGCAACTGGAATATTGTGGATGCCACCGGTAAGGTTTACGTCTATGGTACTTTGGATGCCAAAGGCAATGAGAAGAATTTTGCCAGCCTTGGTCTGGAAGAAGGTGATGAAGTAACAATACAAGGTCCCAAAGAAAGCTACCAAGGTACTCCTCAGCTTAAGAATGTTACTGTGCTCGAGATTAACAAATCGCTCATCAAGGTCGACTCTGTCTACAATGATGTACTTCCGGTTGAGGGTGGTATCTTCGAAGCATACATTATAACCAAAGGTGACGGCGTTTCTGTAGAAATTCCTGAGGATGCCAAAGAATGGTTGTCTATTGTCTCTATCGACCAGAACGGTACAGATGCTTGCGTGAAGTTCCAGGCTGCCAGAAACGAAGGTGGTGACCGTTCAACCAGCATTACATTCCGCACTACTGACGGTAAGAAAGATTACACAAGCAAGACTGAACTCTCACAGAAGGGCGCTATTGTGGAAGCTACTGTTGCTGAATTCATTGCCGCCGAGGTTGGTGCTACACAATACCGCATTAGTGGTGTAGTAACCAAGATTGCTAATAAAAAATATGGTAATATCTACATCAAGGATTTCTCGGGTGATGTATATATCTATGGTATCAAAGATTTTGCTGATTCTAATATCAAGGAAGGTGATATTGTAACTCTCGTTGGTCCACGTGCCGAATACAACGGTAAGCCACAGATGACTAATGCCGAGGCAAAGGAAGTGAAAAATGTAAAAGTAGTTACTGTTGCCGAATTCCTTGAAAAAGAAGAAAGTACTTCACAATATTACCAGTTGACCGGTACTGTATCAAATATCGCAAATACCGTTTATGGTAATTTTGATATTGCAGATGAAAGCGGCAAGGTATATGTTTATGGTCTTCTTACAGGCTGGAATGGCGCAAGCAAACAGTTCGAATCACTGGGTATTGTTGAAGGTGATAAGATTACTATATGCGGTGTTCGTGCCAGCTACAGAGATTCCGATCAAGTGGGAAGCGGATTCTTCATTTCTAAAGTGACTGAATAAAGAATTTTGTATCATACAGTAAATCCGCAATGTCATCTACATACACAGTGATGGCAGTGCGGATTTCTTTTAATAATTATATGTCATGAATAAAAGATATTACAATCTGATTTTAGCGATTTGCTTGTTGCTGCCATTGTTCTGTGGATGTAGTTCAGATGATTCTTCAGAAATGAGCGAACATCCCACTATCAATGACATCCAACTCACTGAACAGGGTTCCAAGCGTGAAGTACTATATGCTATTGATGGCGGCAAAGGCTTAACATTGGATGAATCAATCCGTTCTCAAATCAATATTGCAGCAAATAAGACTATTTCCGGTAACGGATTCACCTTTTCAGAAGAATTTGATACTAATGACCTATCGTCACTTCCCGATTACTCCACCATAAAGCAATGGAGTGACAAGGCTGTGGCAAAAGCAAAAACTTCTTATTGGGTACGCTATCAGCTTCCTTCACAAGTTGCCATGTTCAAGCTCCGCATCGCATACATTGACGGAATAAATGTAGGAGTGGAACACAATGCAGCCCAAAGAATTGTGATAGAAAACAAAAATATGAATATATCCACCCAAGGACAAAATTATGTGACAGAATACGAAATACCACATCTTATGGAGGGTAATACCTACGTGGAGCATGAAGTTACAGTCGGTGGCAACAAGGTGCTTAACTATGCAATGGAATGGAACGACCACATGAAACATTCTCGCTGGGTGGCCTATAGCTACGATGCCATTACAGGTGCAAAAAATGTAACCAGAAGTGATGATGCCTGGGCAGTAGACCCATTGCTACCGGAGAGCATGAGGGTTGACAACAGCTGGCATACCAATGATGGGTTCGACCGAGGACATCTCTGTGCCTCCGATGACCGTTCTTTTTCTACAGAAGCCAATAAGCAGACTTTCTACTTCAGCAACATGAGCCCACAACTCAACTCATTTAATAGCGGTTACTGGGTTACCTTCGAGCAGTTACTCAATTCATGGGCGCGCAAAGGCAATGTCTTTGGAAGTACATACGACAAAATCTATGTGGCAAAAGGCGGAACGCTCGACAAGCTTTTGACCGATTATAAGGGAACTAAGGCAGGAGGAGATGGAGTGATGCCTGCTACAGACTCAAAGGGGTTCACATCAAAAGGATTGCCTGTTCCGCAATATTACTTCATCGCCATATTAGCTCATCGTGCCAATCAGCTTGTCGACATAGCTACATCATATCAGGCCATCGGTTTTTGGGTGGAACATCGTGATGATTACGGCTATACTCTCGAACATCCGCTGAATAGGAATGACGCCCAAGCAAAAGCCATCAGCATTGATGAACTTGAAAAAAAGACAGGCATAGACTTCTTCTGCAATCTTCCCGATTATATTGAGGATGAAGTGGAAAGTAGCTATAATGTCGACGATTGGACCTGGTAGTATCATGTGTTATCCACAAAGAAATATTCGTGAATCCAAACATAAACAACGATATTACAGCATTACTTTATCGGCATTAAAGTGATACTTTATCGGTATCACAGCGATACTTTATTTCAAATAAATATAAAGTAGGAACATTCGGTAAATGTCCCTAAAACGTAAGATGGCATATAAAGTGATAGAATATAATCACTTTATATGCCATTGTTATTGTCCTTTTTCTGGGTCACTCGTAGATTCTAGTGGGGTTATGCATAAATTTTAGTTAGTCTATACAAGAAAAACGGTATAAGTAGTTATTCATAATTATTTCACCTATGTCGAAATTACATTATCTTTGCTTCGAACAAAACTGCGTGATAAATGAAAATCAAGAAATTGACGCTGAGCGATTCCGAACGTCGGGAACTTACCAC
>NZ_JABXJH010000095.1:0-8114 GCF_013373675.1 Bacteroides sp. L10-4 | reverse complement strand
CAAGGCATAGACTGAATATCAAAACGGAGAGCCGGATACGCTGGAAGGTGTACGTCCGGTTCGGAGGCGAGTATTTGGAAACCGGTCATGATTATATGACACGGCGCCGGGTGCTTAGCCTACATTATAAGTTTCCCGATTTGTCGGAAATCGCTTACAATCATTTGCTTAACCACTTGGACGGCTACAAGGTAAAGCCGAAATTTTACGTTATCAACTTTGACGACCCACGCAAGAGCCACCGATGCAATCCGATAAACGCCAGCTTCATGTCGGATATTGCGGATGCCTACGAAGCCAGCTACACGATAATGCTTAACCTCAATCGCTCTTGGATAAGCAAGCAGGGCGACTTCTTCGTGGAAAGCCCGATTATTCTTTTGGCGGCTATAATTTGGTATCTCCGTATCTATCAAGGCGGTAAGTATTGCACGTTCCCCCATGCCATTGAACTGTTGAACAAGAAATACGCCGATGTATTCACCATTTTGCGCAGCTACCCCGAACTGGAAAACTATCTTTCCCCGTTCGTGGATGCTTGGGAAAGTTCGGCAGTTGAACAGTTGCAGGGGCAGATTGCCAGTGCGAAAATCCCGCTTTCAAGGATGATTTCACCTGCCCTTTACTGGGTAATGACAGGTGATGATTTCTCGCTGGACATCAACAACCCGAAAGAGCCTAAAATTTTGGTTGTCGGCAACAATCCTGACCGTCAGAACATCTATTCGGCGGCACTGGGATTATATAACAGCAGAATAGTGAAGCTGATAAACAAGAAAGGTCAGCTTAAAAGTTCGGTGATTATAGACGAGCTGCCAACGATTTATTTTCGTGGGCTTGACAATCTGATTGCCACCGCACGAAGCAACAAGGTAGCGGTTCTGTTAGGCTTTCAGGATTACAGCCAGCTTACCCGTGATTACGGGGACAAGGAAAGCCGGGTGATACAAAATACCGTGGGCAACGTGTTCAGCGGTCAGGTAGTCGGTGAAACGGCAAAAATCCTTTCCGAGCGTTTCGGAAAGGTGTTGCAGAAACGGCAGAGCATGACGATTAACCAACGAGAGAAATCCACCTCGATAAGCACCCAAATGGACAGCCTGATACCTGCCAGCAAAATATCCAACCTCACGCAAGGTATGTTCGTGGGTGCTGTGGCGGACAACTTCGATGAACGGATAGAGCAGAAGATTTTCCACTGCGAAATCGTGGTGGACAATGAAAAGGTAAAACGGGAAACCGCCCGTTACATGAAGTTGCCACAGATAATCGACTTCACCGACAAGGACGGCAACGACCGGATGCAGGAGGAGATACAAGCCAACTATGACCGCATCCGTCAGGAAGTCCGGCAGATAGTCGAAGATGAGATAACTCGGATTAAGAACGACCCGGAATTATGTCACTTGATTAAGGATGAAGAATAAATGGCTGACAATAAGCTTATTTTGTTAAACAATTGCTATATTTGCAATAATGTTTCAAACCATTTAAAAGTCTTACTATTTTTCGTCTGGGATTGTTGGTTTGCTTTAAATTCAAAAATATGGAAATAATAAAATTGCCAAGATTAGAACGGATTGTTTTTCATAAGAAGGGGTGTAATAATATAATAAAGCAAATGATTGCACCTGAGTTTGATTTGCCTTTAAATATTGAAGAAACAAGTAGAAGCTATGTAATAATAAATTATCTTGATGCAAAATACTGCTTAACATGCAATAAGGAAACTTACCCCCAAGATATTACTTATGTACTTCTTACCGACACAAGACCCACCAAAGAGAAGTTAGCTTCATGTTCTGTATGTATAAAATGTTGGTTAAAACATCCTTTGCTAAAAGAATATTCAACAAAAGAGGTTATCCAATCATGGAAAAATGATTTCTTTTTTAAAGAAGAAGACCAAAATAATAACGGACTAAGGCTACCTCAAATAGGAGCTTTACATATGATTCTTGGGCATTTGAAAATGCCGTTAGAAACTGCAACTGTTGTTTTACCTACGGGAACCGGAAAAACAGAAACAATGTTATCCGCTTTAGTTGCTAATCAATGTGAGCGATTGTTAGTTACTGTTCCTTCTAATTCTTTAAGAAATCAGATTTTTGATAAATTTGAATCATTTGGGTTATTAAAATCATTTGGAATAATAGGTGAAAAATCCTTATATCCGATGGTGGGGATTATAAAAGAGAAGTTTGAAACTTCTGATTTATTGAAGAGCTTTTTAGCACAATGTAATGTTATTGTTACAACAATGCAAATACTTACTAGTTGTTCTGATGAAGAACAGAACTTATTTGTGTCTCAATGCTCTCATATTTTTATAGATGAAGCACACCATGTAAAAGCACCATCTTGGAATTTATTCAAAAGTAGATTTCCTGCGGAAAAAGTGATACAATTTACAGCGACCCCATTCAGGAATGATGGACAACGATTAGATGGTAAAATAATTTTTAACTTCCCATTAAAATATGCTCAAGAACAAGGGTATTTTACTAAAATAGATTTTATACCAATAAAAGAGTATGATTCAGATAAAGCTGATGAAATAATAGCAGAAATTGCTGTACAACGGTTACGAGAAGATTTAGTAAAATACAACCATATATTGATGGCTCGTTGTGCTACAAAGGAACGGGCAGAAAAAATTTTTGAAATTTACAAAACGCATACTGACCTCAATCCTGTAATTATATATTCTAATTGTCATGATTATCGAAATGTATATCAGAAGATTCTCCGAAAAGAAGCTAAAATTATAGTTTGTGTAGATATGTTAGGTGAGGGATTTGATTTACCAGAATTAAAAATAGCAGCCTTTCATGATATAAGAAAGAGCCTTCCCGTTACCTTACAATTTGCCGGACGTTTTACTCGTACAAAGTATGATGAAAAACTGGGACATGCTTCTTTTATTGCTAATATTGCTGATTTAGATGTACGTGCTGAATTAGAAGATTTATATGCAGATGGAGCTAACTGGAATCAAATCCTTTCTGATACAAGCTACGAACGAATAGACAATGAAGAGGAATACAAAAATTTAATGGATGGTTTTGAAAATCTAAGCAATTCTAATATTCCGTTTAGTAACATTCATCCAAAATTTAGTGTTGTTGTTTACAAAAACAAGACAAAGTCTTGGTTTCCTAATAATTTCAGCAAAGGAATCCCAGGATTTGAAGATTTACAATATAAATTTCATGATATAAACGCAGGAGAAAAGATACTTGTCATAGTAACAGCAAGAATTGTAAATGTAGAATGGGTAAATCATAAAGATATACAACAATTAGTATGGGACATGATTATTGTTTTTTGGGATACAAAAAATAATCTTCTTTTTATAAATAGTTCAGATAATGGAAGTTTATATAAAGAACTTGCAGAAGCTATTATTGGTGATAAAGACAAGCAACCTGAATTAATTAGAGGTGTAGATGTTTTTAAAGCTTTCCATAATATTAAGCGAACAAAACTAAGAAATGTTGGATTAAAATATTTTATCGGTAAAGATATTCGCTTTAGAATGCATGTTGGATATGATGTTGCAGAAGCATTAAGCCTTGCTGAAAGGCAGAAAGGAGAGAAGGCTTTTGTTGTAGGAAATGGTTTTGAAGGTGGTGAACGAACTAATATCGGGGCTTCTTACAAAGGACGTATTTGGAATGTAATTAAAAAAGGAGATTTGAAAGAATTTAAACAATGGTGCGTCGAATTAGGAGAAAAACTTGTTGATGATTCCATTGATTCCAATCAAATTTTAAAAGAAACCTTGATACCTGAAGCTATTGCAACTATACCTGATATTGCTGCTATTTGCATCGACTGGGATGAAGATATTTATATGGCTCATGAGAATCATTATCGTTTTTCTATTGGTGGTTCAATATCTACTCTTGCAGATACAGACATTCAACTTGAAAAAGAACAATGTGTAAAAGGGAAATTACTGTTTTCGATAATAACAGATTTTAAGAAAGCGGATTTTGAGTTGGAATTGTTCGAAAATGCGAATGGAGATGACCGATATGCAGATTTTAAAATCAATCAAAGAAGTTCTGAGAAAGTAGAAGTTGCTTATGGAAATAAGACAATGACAGGGATCCAGTTTTTTGAAAAATATATTCCAACGATATGGTTTGCTGATGGTTCTGCATTAACGGGAAATGAATATGTCCAATTAAAGCAAATTATAAATGTTTACCCTAAGGATAATATTATTGCATGGAATTGGCAGGGAGTATCATTATGTAATGAATCTCAACAAGTATATCCTAAAATTACTGATTCAATACAATATAAAGTTATTGAAGAACTCAAAAAAGGTGATTTTGATATAATATATGATGATGATTATTCCGGTGAAATTGCTGATGTTATAACGATAAAATTATATCCTGATAAAATTTGTGTGGGGTTGTATCATCTAAAATTTGCAATTGACGGAAGGGTTTCAGATCAAATTAAAAATTTGTACGAAGTGTGTGGACAAGCTCAAAAATCTGTACATTGGAAACATAAAGAAGGAGCTGATTTTTTTAATCATTTACTCAGAAGAGAAAACAAGAGACGAAATGGTTATAGTTGTAGTCGTTTAGAAGTAGGAACAAAACAAGAATTGGAAAAATTACTATCAATTGCTAAGAAAGAAATTCCAATGGAGTATGAAATTTATATTGTGCAACCCGGTTTTTCCAAAACAACTGCTACAAATGAAATTCTGACGTTATTAGGTGTTACTGAAAATTATATAAAAGAAGTAGCAGGAATAAACCTTAAGGTTATAGCTAATCAGTAGTGGAGATTAATTTTCAGTTTCTTAAGTTCTTAAAACTGCCACGCAGCAAGGCTGTTGTGGCAGTTTTCTTATTTTTCGATTAATATTTCTATCTTTTTGGCTATTTCTTCCGATGTCGGTAATAGTTTTTTATAGGCTTCGGGTAATTCGGAAGAAAGGCTATATGTTGCCACCCCGATAGGCATATTGGAACTTTTCAAAGCATACTCCACTATCATGCGGCTTTTGGACTTGCAGATAATAATACCGATAGCCGGATTTTCATGTGGTAATTTCACCGTATCATTCAGTATGTTCAGATAGAACTCCATTTTACCTTTATATTCCGGTTGGAATTCTCCGATTTTCAGTTCTATGGCAATCATAGCTTGTAAACGCCTGTTGTACAGAAGTAAATCTATGAAGTATTCTCTTCCGTCCACTTCCAGTCGATATTGGTTGCCGATGAATGAAAAATCCGTACCGAATTCCATAAGGAATGCACGGATATTCTTAATAATAGCTTGTTCCAGTTCATATTCCGAATGTTCCTCTGCAAGCCCCACAAGGTCAAATGTATATTCATCTTTTAATGCAAGTATGGCTTGGTTCTTAATGTTATCAGGCAGGGTCATATCAAAATTACTTTGTCCAAGCAGATAGTTCTCGTAAGTTTTGGCTTCTATCTTATTAAGAAGGACATTATTAGTCCACCCGTATTTCTTTGTCGCCAATATATAAAATTGTCGTTGCTGGGTTTCCTTACACTTCGTCAGAATGACTATATGTTTTGACCAGCTAATTTCTGCGAGCAATGTTCGCAGAATTTCATCAGACTGATATTCAGTATAAAAACGTGTCATATCCCATATATTCCGTGCGCTAAAACCTTTTATTCCCGGAAATTCTTTCTGTATGTCCCGTGAAAGGTTTTCCACAACAGATTTTCCCCAACCTAATGCCGTCTGTTGCTCGGTAATCCGTTTGCCGACTTCCCAATATAAGGCTATCATTTCTTTGTTTACAGCCTTTAATGCTTCATACTGGGCAGACCTGATACGAGCGGTTATCTCATTTTTGAAGTTGAGATATTCGGGAGATAATATAGAACTGTTTTTCTCTGTCATATTCTGTATGTATAATAACTGGTTACAAAGTTATGTTTTTCTTTGGATTAAGTAATGGATTGTTCCTGCTTTATCACCTCTTTTTAATCCCGACTGGACAAATCGGGACATCGCAGGACAAATTCGGACAGCCCTTGCCGCCCGTCCAAATATAGCATATTTAGTCGCTACCTTTGGGCGGGACTATTCCCGTAACCGCTAAATTTCAATTATTTATGGCAAACAGAATGACCCCGCCCGCAGAGGGGCAGGAAAAAGACGTACTGCTGGTCTTGGATAAACAGCAGGGCAAGGTGAGTGCCGTTAAGGGTATCGACAAGGAGGGCAATTTGCAGACCGTGCCGCCGACACACGGCGGCGAGTTCATGCAGGTGGACAAGAACAGCGATGTGTTCAGCAACTTCATTTCTAATTTCTTCCGCAAGTTCCAGGACACTTCCGGGCTGGAACTGTTCAGCGTCAAGGCTTCCTATGCGGAGCGGGAAGCAAAGGCAATCGAGGACAACCACCGCAACCCTACACCGGAGGGCGACAAGCGGGCTGAAATGCTTCGAGTTCCGAAACCCGACTTCCACGAGTTCAAGCAGGGCTATCGCTTCGACCCGGCAAAAATCGACTGGGAGAACCTGAAAAAAGTCGGCATCACCGCCGACACCCTGAAAAACACGAGGGACTTCGACCGGGTGATGCGTGGCTACAAGTCCCGCAACACCTACACCGTTTCGGGAACGGTGGGCGGCTTCTACCTCAAACCTACCGATGTCAAGCTCTCTTTCTATCAGGCTAAGGACGGCACGGTAGTACCCAAGCTGCACGGCGTGCAACAGGACGAAAAGTTGTTGCAACGCCCGTTTCACGAACACGAGCTCACCAAGCAGGAACAGGGCAACTTGCAAGGCACTGGCAACTTGGGCGGCATCGCCCGAATCAAAGACCCTAAAAACGGCGAGCAAATCCTCGTGTTCGTTAGCCGGGACAGGTACACGCACGAACTGGAATATATGCGGGCTGACAAATGGAAATGCCCCGACACCATTTGCGGCGTGCAAGTCAGCCCGGAGCAGAAAGCCGCCTTTGAAGCCGGACAAGCGGTGAAAATGGAAAACCTGCAATTCAGGGACGGCACACGGCGCAGTGCCTATTTGCAGGTCAGCGCAGTGGAGCGTGGCTTGGAGTTCCTGCCGAGGTCTGCCGTCCAGTTCTTGCAGCAGGGACAACAGCCCGCAGAGCAGCAGGTAGCCGGGTTAAAGGACGGCAAGGGCGTTGAGTTTAACGGTCATGTGCAGCCCGGCGCACAGGGCAAATCCCCCGACAAGGTGCAGCCGAAAGACGTTACCCCCGCCGCCGAGAGCCGGACGCAGGTAGCGGTCAATTCCGGGGGCAAGACCAACGAAGCCACCAAGCAGGGCAAAGAGCCGTTGAAACAGGGTCAGGACAAGCCCACCGCCAAACAGAAAGAGAAGCAGGACAAGAGCCTGAAAGCGGACAAACCCAAGAAGTCCAAAGGAATGAAATTATAAAGGTATGCAACTAATCTATATTATAGCTATTCCGCTTGTCATCCTGATTTTCTTCACAGTCCTTTCTTTAAAAACCGACTGGAAAGAAATAGACAGGCACAACCGCCAGTATTACGTGGGCGGCTACCATATTTATTATGACCGTAAAATTTTACGGAAAATCAAGTCAGTAACAAACCATAAAAAAGAAACAATATGATTGCATTAATAGCAGAGAAGCCCAGCGTGGCAAAAGACATCGCCCGCATCATCGGTGCGACCCAGCGTAATGACGGTTATCTTTCCGGCAACGGGTATATGGTGACATGGGCGTTCGGCCACTTAATCCAGCTTGCCATGCCGGAAGCCTACGGCGTGGCGAACTTCCGCAGGGAGAGCCTGCCCATACTGCCGCCCGATTTCCAGCTAATCCCCCGTCAGGTGAAAGCGGAGAAAGGCTACAAGGCAGACCCCGGCGTGCTGAAACAGTTGAAAGTGATAAAGGAAGTGTTCGACCAATGCGACCGGATTATTGTCGCCACCGATGCCGGACGTGAGGGCGAATTGATACACCGCTAGTGCGCCCATAAGGCTGCATAATAAATATCTCTTTAGCAAGAGATTAGGTTCGTGTTCTTCGAGATAATAACCTACTACCAACCGACTTATCCGGCGGGGAAACCCAATGGGGAGTGTAGC
>NZ_JABXJH010000094.1:0-8228 GCF_013373675.1 Bacteroides sp. L10-4 | reverse complement strand
ACAAAACGAACTTACGTGACCTGTTCGATAAGACTGATTTCAACGATATCAAAGAACTCGATTATCCCCTTTTTGAAGGACTATTTGATTAATTTTTTAACTCGTCCATTTTTATTGGACACTAATGATTTGAAGACTAAAATACGATGTAAAGCTCGGGATTTACGGCCCTGCCCTTATGCCAAAGCTCGAAGTGGAGGTGGGGACCGGTGGACATCTCGCCGGTGTTTCCTACCAGTGCGATGGCTTCTCCTCCTTTCACTGCGTCGCCTTCCCGCTTCAGCAGAGAGCCGCAATGCTTGTAGACTGACACGAAGTCCTGATTGTGTTGTATTTCTATCAGATACCCCGTTTCGGCAGTGTAGGTACTCAGTATGACGGTACCGTCTAAGGTGGCTAATACACTTTCGCCCGGATTGGCGGCGATGTCTGTGCCGAAGTGTTTTGTTTCGGCATTGAAGGGAGATGAAATCATGCCGCGCGTGGGGCGGTAGAAGATCAGTCCGTCTATTTCGGGGCGGGCGGTAATGCCTGTCAGATTGTATTTCTCTGTTTCCTCGTACTGCTTGCGGAATTCGGTTTCCCGTTGTGTGCGTTCCATGAGCGAATCTTCGCGCAGGTTGGTCAGCGAGTCGATGGAGTGTATGGTGTCTGCCTTTATCTTGCCCTGGAAGATGTCTTGGATATTCATGATATAAAGGTTCTGTCTGTTCACCAGTTGCTGGAGGGAATCTACGCGTAAGGCATTTTCCACTACCTGGGCACGAATTTCACTGTTCATATATCCGGGCAGGTAGTTGCGCAGCGGGGTGAAGGCTACAATCAAGGAGGCGATGAGAAACAATACGAACAACACGGAGAGCAATACGGACAATCCGTTCAGTTTGGATACGCGCAACGTGATGATATCCTCAAGGGTATTCTCGTTCGTAATCGTCAGTCTGTACTTGAACTTAATGTTATTCCAAAATGCTTTTCTCCGTTTCTTTTTCATACCTCTTCTGTTTCGTCCAAAGCTATCAAACCTTCCGGTAGGTCTACGGTTATGACCTTGTGCTTTTGGTCAATGTCTATAATAAACTCTTCCTGTGCCGGAACCAGCAGTTCTTCTCCCTGACGATCCACCACAAACAGCGTATTGATGGTCGATGTATCCACGTCCGTCACTTCTCCCAGTATGCCGTGGTGTACTTCCTTCATACGGAAACCGACGAAGAAGTCCCAGCTCAGTTCACCCGGTCTTGCCTCTTCCGCATGCTTTACGGGAAAGTAAACCTCAATATTGGTGAACATGCGGGCGCGTTCTGCCGTGTCCACGCCTTCCAGTTTGACAAGGGCGGTGGTGTCGGAGCGGAAACGGTATTCTTCCAAGAAGAAAGGCACCAGTATACCGTCCAGCAGACAGATTAGGTATTCTGCTTCTACTCGGTCAAAGATGTCGTCTGTAAAAGTGAATGACAGTTCTCCGTGAATGCCGTGAGGTTTG
Organism: Bacteroides sp. L10-4; assembly: GCF_013373675.1. Classification (NCBI taxonomy): domain Bacteria; kingdom Pseudomonadati; phylum Bacteroidota; class Bacteroidia; order Bacteroidales; family Bacteroidaceae; genus Bacteroides; species Bacteroides sp. L10-4. The sequence goes on along the minus strand of NZ_JABXJH010000094.1, from coordinate 6,742 downwards.
TTGAATATACCTATCTTATATACTTCTTCTCTCTTTATCATTTTATTCTATCCTTGTTATTCTTGCTCCGAGCGCATTCAGTCGTCCTTCGATGTTCTGATACCCACGGTCTATCTGCTCTATGTTGTGGATGCGGCTGATTCCGTCTGCACTCATGGCAGCTATCAGCAGGGCGATGCCTGCACGGATATCGGGCGAGGTCATGTTGCCGCCACGTAGTTTGAAGCCGTGGTCATGACCGATGACAACGGCACGGTGCGGGTCGCAGAGAATAATTTGCGCTCCCATATCTATCAGCTTGTCCACAAAGAACAGGCGGCTTTCGAACATTTTCTGGTGAATGAGTACACTGCCTTTTGCCTGAGTGGCAACCACCAGTAGCACACTGAGTAAGTCCGGTGTCAGTCCGGGCCAGGGCGCGTCGGCAATAGTCATGATGGAGCCGTCGATAAAGGACTCTATCTGGTACGTCTCTTGTGTAGGCACGTAAATGTCGTCTCCCTGCTGCTCCATCTTGATGCCGAGGCGGCGGAAACTGTCGGGAATGATTCCCAAGTTTTCGTAGGAGACGTTCTTGATCGTCAGTTCGCTACGGGTCATAGCTGCCATGCCGATGAAGCTGCCCACTTCAATCATGTCGGGAAGGATGGTGTGCCCGGTACCATGCAACTCGTCCACTCCTTCAATGGTCAGGAGATTGGAGGCGATTCCCGTTATTTTGGCTCCCATCCGGTTCAGCATTTTACAAAGTTGCTGCACGTAGGGTTCGCAGGCGGCGTTGTAGATGGTGGTCTTTCCTTTGGCAAGGACGGCTGCCATTACGATATTGGCGGTGCCCGTTACAGATGCCTCATCGAGTAGCATATAACTGCCATGCAGTTGTTTGGCTGATATTTCGTAGATGCCACGCTCCTCATTATAGAAAAAGTGGGCTCCTAAATTTTGGATACCGATAAAATGTGTATCCAGACGGCGGCGTCCTATCTTGTCTCCACCCGGCTTGGAAATCATGGCCTTGCCGAAACGTGCCACCATGGGCCCTACCAGCATGACGGAACCGCGTAGGCTGGAACATTTTTTCAGGAACGCATCACTTTCCAGATAGGCGAAATCAATGTCGGCAGCTTGGAAGCTGTAAGTGTCAATGCCCTTTTTTGATACGCTGACTCCCATATCCCGCATCAATTGGATAAGGTTATTGACGTCCAGTATGTCCGGGATATTGTGCACAGTCACCTCTTCGGCAGTGAGCAATGTGGCGCAGATAATTTGCAACACCTCGTTTTTCGCTCCTTGGGGGGAAATGTCGCCGGAAAGTCTGTGTCCTCCTTCGATTACAAATGATGCCATATTGAATTATAACTCCAATTTAGTATTTCCGTTTATTGTTCCGATTGTTATTCCGGTTATTCACCTTCGGACGGTAGTTCAGGTCGATACGTTCGGCCATGAGTCGGACGATGCTGTCTGTCATTTGCAGTTTTCCGTCAGAGAGTTCGGTAAGGTCGTCTGAAATCTTACGGTCGTCGACGGTATCTTTGTTCCATGCCATGTAGTCTTTCTTCATGTGGTTGCAGATAAGGGCTATCAGGTTTTGTTTCTCGTCTCCTTCCGGGAATTCGATGGCTTTCTTTATCAGTACTTCCAATGTACGGCCGTAGTGGCGGTAGCGGATTTTGGTACTGGGGTAGGGGATGCTCTCTGGCTTGGTGTTCAGATTGTCCTTGCGGATAATTTCATACGGATAATCTATATCCAATTGAAAGTTGGCCATGATGGCAAGGTGGTCCCACAATTTATGTTTGAAGTCGGGCACATCGCGCAAATGGGGAAACATGTTTCCCATGATGTTGATGATTGTGTTTGCGCAACGCTGTCGTTCTGCACGGTCTTCGATTGTCAGCGCGTGGTTTACCATATTCTGGATGCTACGACCGTATTCGGGCAGAGGCATCCGCTTTTGTTGAGTGTTATATTGCATTTCTTTAAAGGATAATTGACAATGGATGATTATTTAAAAATGGATGATTATTTAAATAAGTTTCTTTGGCGTGCCGGCTACGAATTCCTTCAAATAGAAGGGCTCGAAATAGGCTACATCCTTGAAGTCTTGTTCGGCTATTGCCTTCTCTGCCAACGGGAACATCATGCCGGCAAGCGGACGAATGCCGTCGATAAAGTGTGCATTGGGATGCGTGATTTTCTCTTTGCATTTGGCTGCGCCATCTCCGAAGAAGTAGACCGGATGTTGCTCTAAGAATTCCAGGTAGGAACTTTCGTCCACAATATCGGCTGCAATGTTGCGCACCGGTTTCAAGGCACGGTCGTAGATGGCAGCATAGACTTCCATGCGGCGGGCGTCAATCATGGGGCAGAGCAGTGCGTCGTCGGGTAACTCATCGTGGTAGAGCAATACAGGTACACACTGGACTTTCAGGGTTTCCAGTCCGATAAGCGGTAGGTTACGTCCATAGCAGATACCTTTTGCCATCGACACACCGATACGCAACCCGGTATACGAACCAGGACCGCAGCTCACGGCGACTGCATCCAACAGCATGGCATGGCTATCGGCAAAGGATAGCGCCTCGTCCACAAAGACTCCCAATGAAACGGCGTGTGAAGGGCCATTCAGGTCCTCTTTCTTGAAAACGTTCTGTCCGTCTTCGCTCAAGGCTACGGAGCAGGCTGAAGTGGACGTTTCAATATGCAAGATACATGACATAACTTTTATTCTTGATTTTAGTAGTGCAAATTTACGTGATTATTTTCACTAATTAAAATAATCGTGTAATTTTGCGCAAAACTATAACATTATGATACAATCTATGACAGGCTACGGCAAAGCAACCGTCGAACTGCCTGATAAGAAAATCAACGTTGAAATAAAGTCGCTCAATAGTAAGGCAATGGACTTATCTGCTCGCATTGCCCCGCTTTATCGTGAGAAGGAGATGGAAATCCGTAATGAAATATCACGGAAACTGGAACGCGGAAAAGTGGATTTCAGTCTTTGGATAGAAAAGAAAGAGAGTGCGGAAAACGCCACTCCCATCAACCAGACGTTGGTGGAGGGATATTACAAGCAGATTTGTGCTATATCAGAAAATCTAGGAATACCTGTACCGGATGCGACGGACTGGTTTGCCACGTTGCTCCGTATGCCGGATGTGATGACTAAGAATGATGTGCAGGAACTGAGTGAGGAGGAATGGACTGTGGTTTATTCGGCTGTGGAACAAGCTGTCAATGCGCTGGTCGATTTCCGCAGGCAGGAAGGCGCTGCCCTCGAAAAGAAGTTTCGCGAAAAGATTGCCAACATCTTCCATTTGCTGGAGGCCATCGCTCCCTACGAGAAAGAACGCGTCGCCAAAGTGAAGGAACGCATTACTGATGCACTGGAAAAGACCTTGAGTGTGGATTATGACAAGAACCGCCTGGAGCAGGAACTCATCTACTATATCGAAAAGCTGGATGTGAACGAAGAGAAGCAGCGTCTTGGCAATCATCTGAAATACTTTATCAATACGCTGGAAACCGGAACCGGACAAGGTAAGAAGTTAGGGTTCATTGCCCAGGAAATGGGACGTGAAATCAATACTTTGGGCAGTAAGTCCAATCATGCAGAGATGCAGAAGATTGTTGTCCAGATGAAGGACGAACTGGAACAAATCAAGGAACAAGTATTGAATGTAATGTGATTTTGATTTACGATTTGACGATTTACGATGTACGATTGAAGTTGCTTTGATGTGTATGTCTTGAAACGTCAAGCCGTAAATCTTCTAACTTTAATCGTACATCGTTAAATCGTAAATTTCATGGCAAAACTTATCATATTTTCAGCCCCTTCGGGCTCCGGCAAGTCAACGATTATCAACTATCTGCTGACTCAAAATCTGAACTTGGCATTCTCCATCTCAGCGACCAGCCGCCCGCCCCGCGGAACGGAGAAAGATGGAGTGGAGTATTTCTTTCTGACTCCTGACGAGTTCCGTCGTCGCATAGCCAATGATGAATTCCTGGAGTATGAAGAGGTCTATCAGGACCGTTTTTACGGAACACTGAAGGAGCAGGTGGAAAAGCAATTGGCTGCCGGACAGAATGTAGTGTTCGATGTGGATGTAGTGGGTGGTTGCAATATCAAGAAATTCTATGGTGAGCGTGCTTTGTCTGTTTTCATTCAGCCACCTTCAGTGGAGGAATTGCGCAAACGCTTGGTGGGGCGCGGAACAGATGTTCCCGAAGTGATAGAGAGCCGCGTGGCGAAAGCCGAATACGAACTGGGCTTTGTACCGAAGTTCGATACCGTGATTGTGAACGATGACCTGGAGACAGCCAAAGCGGAAGCATTGAAAGTAATCTCTCAATTCTTGAACGAATGAAACAACGTGGAGGAGTGCACAACCAGTTGGCACCGAGGAGGAAGAACAGCCCGAAGCTGAACAAGGCATTGCTGATTATTAATAGCATTCTGTTCGTCTGCTCCCTTGTTGTGGGTGTATTGTATATACAGCATGGCGAGCCTCGTTCCAGTATTTCAATGTTTCTTATTTCTGTAGTGACGATTTTCAATGCTTGGGCTGCTTGGCGTGCGTTGCAAAGACGTCCTTTGTAAGGTTGTATATGAATAAGAATAAATGAATATAGGAATCTTCAGCGGTTCATTCAACCCGATACACATCGGACATTTGGCTCTCGCCAACTATCTTTGCGAATACGGGGACCTGGACGAAGTGTGGTTTATGGTCACCCCCCACAATCCGCTGAAGGAAGAAAACGGTCTGATGGATGACAAGTTACGTTTGAAGCTGGTGCAGCTAGCCACTGAGGGTTATCCCAAGTTTCGCGCTTCCGATTTTGAATTCCATCTGCCTAGGCCTTCTTATACTGTTCATACGCTGGATGCACTAAAACAAACTTATCCACAACATGTTTTCCATCTTATCATCGGTTCTGACAATTGGAGAATTTTCTCCCGTTGGTATGAGTCGGAGCGTATTCTTGCCGAAAACCGTATTCTTGTTTATCCTCGTCCCGGTTATCCGGTGGAAACCGCATCTTTGTCGCAAAATGTGCGGACAGTTTCTTCTCCGGTGTTCGAAATCAGCTCTACTTTTATTCGTCAGGCAATGGAAGAAGGAAAAGATGTACGCTATTTCCTGCATCCGGCGGTTTATGAGGAGCTGAGCAGGTAGCCTTACGATGAGCCGGAGACCGAATGCCTTTCAGTCTCCGGCTGAATTATGTTCATTTATTGTATGCCAATAGGCTTTGGTGTTTGGGTTTACTCCAGACACTCGTCCAAGTCGTGTATCAGTTGTTCCTTGTCTATATGTTGACCGATGAATACAATCTTCTGCATGCGGTCACCGTACTTTTCATCCCAATCTCTCAGCAGTCCCGGTTCTTGTCGCATCAGTTCTATCAGGTCTTCTTCGGGGGCGGTAGCATACCATTGTCCGGCTTCGGTTATTTTCTTCTGTACCCCTGCCTGCTCAAAGAGGAATGACATGTCACGGTTATGGCTGAAGTAACAGACACCTTTGGCACGGATAATGCTGCGAGGCCATTTGGTGGCGACGAAATGGTCGAACTTGTGGATGTCGAATGCCGGACGGCGGTAATAGACAAAAGTGCCGATGCCATATTCTTCCACTTCACCGCTTTCGGTATGGTGGTGATGATGGTGGGCATGGCACTCTTCGTGCTGATGTTTCTCTTCATCATGGTGATGATGGTGGTGTGCTTCCCTCTCTTCTTCCTCGGTGACTTGCCGCTCTATTCCCCGAATCCATCCGGCGGAGGTGGCAGCACGTTCAAAGTTGAAAAGGCCGGTGCGGATAATCTTGTCCAGATTCACGTCGGCGTAATTGCATTCTATGATTTCGGCACCGGGTTGCAGGGTGCGGATAATCTGTTTGATGCGTTTCAGCTCTTCCGGTTGCACTTCTGCGACTTTGTTCAGCAGGATGATGTTGCAGAACTCAATCTGCTGGACAATGAGGTTTTCGATATCTTCGTCGTCAATGTCTTTGCGGGTTAGGTCGCCTCCACAAGAAAATTCACTTTGCAGACGTAAGGCATCCACCACGGTGGTAATACAGTCTAAGCGGCAAATGCCGTATTTGGTATACGCTCCTCCCATATGAGGAATGGAGCAGAGTGTTTGGGCAATAGGTTCCGGTTCGCAAATGCCACTCGCCTCAATCACGATGTAGTCGAAGCGTTGCATCTTCATGATTTCGAACATCTGCTCTATCAAGTCTGTCTTCAGCGTACAGCAGATACAGCCATTCTGCAGAGCTACCAGACTTTCCTCTTTCTTTCCTACTATGCCACCTTTCTGTATAAGGTCTGCATCAATGTTCACTTCACCTATATCATTGACGATAACAGCAAACTTGATGCCGCGTTCATTGGAAAGGATGTGGTTTACCAAAGTTGTTTTGCCACTGCCCAGATAACCGGTCAGCAGTAATACGGGGATTTCTATTGTATTCATAATCATTTCAGTTATAGATTAAGAAGCTGTTTAAAATTTATTGAAGATAAACGTTATTGCAATGAATAATATATTGTAAATCAGTAGGTTAATTGTAGATTTATTTATAACTTTATGAGTGTCAATCAATTAGAGTTATGGAACAATACTCAACTAACCTTACTGATAAACAGTGGCAAGTTATAGAAAAAATTATAAATCCGCAAGAAAGGAAGCGAAAACATTCTCTCAGAAACA
>NZ_JABXJH010000093.1:0-8286 GCF_013373675.1 Bacteroides sp. L10-4 | reverse complement strand
TGACAAAACGCACTTGAAAGACCTCTTCGACAAAACTAAATTTCAATATGACAAAGACCGTTTCGGACCAAATGGGCCAAATTTATTTAATGTTTAACTAGTCCCTATTTTTTATGGGACACTAATGATTCAACATGGTTTTTAATCTCGTTTTGTTGATCAACAATGCAAAGATGGGGATATATATGCCTGCAAACAAAGAAAACAGCCTCGCTGAAGCTGTTTTCTGAGATAAGTTTATAAAGTATTGATTTACAATCTAACAGATTAGGCAAGCCAATTTAATCAAGAAAAGGAAAGCCTATTTCAAATTGATTGATGTAATCCAAAATACCTCTTCATGAAACAGACATAAACAAGACTTAACAAGAGGATGGTACATAGCAGATACCGGTAGCCTGAATCCAGACACATTATATATCCTACGATGACGATTGCCTGCACTGCCATGTAAATAGAAGAAACCATTACATGAGGAATCTTCAGCTCGTTCGCCATAATCTGATACATATGCTTGCGATGCGGCAGCCCGATATTCTCATGAAGCATCAGGCGATGAATGATAGTCAGCACACTATCCACACCGTAAACGGATAAAAGAACTATCCAGCTGAAATCTTCCGTTTCAATCACGAGCCTGCCTATCAGGAAAAGAAGGATGAAGGCAATGCTCACCGACCCCACATCACCCGCAAAGCACTTGGCCTTCCTGCGGAAATTGAAGAAACAGAAGACAAGAACGGAGCAGATAACGGTATAGATGAAATCCGCTTCCACAAAAGCCACCACCTCCTTATTGACATAAGCCAAAGCAGCAAGAATAACCAGAGAATAACCGCCGGTTATGCCGTTAATGCCGTCCATAAAGTTGTAGGCATTGATGATGCCCGTACAGACTATCAAGGCTATGACTATCCACCACCACGACAAGGAGAACAGTCCCCACTGATAAAACATCATAGCCATGGCAGAGAAATGAAAAAGCAGCCTTGTCATCTGCCCCGTGGATCTTATGTCGTCCACGAAGCTGATGAACGTCACCAGTGTCAAGGCAAGCAGGAACCAGGGATATTCAAAGCCGCTCGTCAGGAAACAGGCCAACGCCCCGAAATAGAAGATAATCCCACCGCCGCGCAAAGTCACTTTCGTATGGGAACTGCGCTCATTGGGCTTGTCGATGATATTGCACCTGTCAGCCACCTTAAAATAAAAAAGTTCTGCCAAAAACAGCAGAACCAAAACCATCAAATAATACATCATCCGTTTTTGATTATCCAGTAAAACCAAAGCTGAATACATGTAAATCCTAAAGATACAATACCCAGCCCTATCGATATGACATCTAAATATACATTCATTCTATCTTGAAGTTTTCTAACACATTGGTCGGCTTCCATCCCAATTCACGCATGGCTTTTTTGTTACTGAAAGTAAGCGATTCTGTGATTTTCTTCAGTTTCAAAGAATTGATAGGCGCTCTCTTCCCTAAGCAGTCCCCTACCAAAGCCATACACTTAGCCACCCAATAAGGTATTGAGAATGGTATTCTTTTATTCAGCTGTTTGCAAATAACCGCTTCCAACTCTCTGAAAGAAGGATGGTAACTGTCACATACATTATAGACACCACCTTTTTCTGCCAACAAAGGAACCAGCCTTGCTATATCTTGTACCATCAACACACTTTTCCGTGCACGACTTCCGGCAATACCGAGATATCTTCCATTGCGGATGCCCCGAATCATCGCTCCTAAATTTCCTAGAGGATTACACCCAGCAATCAAGGAAGGACGGATAATACCCAAAACAACGTTGTGTTCGTAGCACCATTTCTGCAAGAACTCTTCGGCCAGACGTTTACTCATGGCGTACGGAGTTGTCCCATCCAAAGGATGCTCTTCTGTAATCTCTTCTCCATACTCGCAACCATACACGGCCACTGTAGAAATAAAGATAAAAGCTCGGGGAAAACCTCTCCTTTCCAATGCCGCACAGAAATTCTTTGTACCTTGCAGGTTTACATCAAAGAAAGCTTGTTTCTCTGCTTCCGTCTTGGGTACAACATGTGCTTTTCCAGCTGCATGAAGAACTATATCATACCGCTCACGCAGCTCTGGTACTTCCTGTGCGATGTTCACGGTATAGTCATCCTGTGGCAACAGACCTACAGTGGTAACTTCGTACATAGCTTCCAAAAGAGGACGCACGTTGTTACCCAAGAACCCAGAAGCCCCTGTAAATAAAAGTTTCATGAAATTAAATAGAAAAAATTAATTCAAAAGAAAAGTAATATCAAAATGCAGTTCCGGAGTCATAACAAAATTCCCTCCTTTACTACGTTTTCATAAAAAGAGGTAAAACGTCTACCCCATTCATGCACGGTTTCTATGTCGCTATCCGAACGTGCATCACCACGCACCCCACTCCCATAGAGAATAATAACCTTCAAATCACGAAAGTTACGGTGTAGCACTTCTTTGATTAATGATATAACATGCGGAGATTCATAGAAACATTATTAAATATGCAACAAAGTTACGCAAAATATGCAAGAAGAATTTACTTCTGATTGTAATCATCCTATTTTCCCCCATGGCAGTTCTTGCCATGAAGGCCAGTTTATCGTATAATTAGCGGTTTTTCCCATCAAGTAGTTTTTCCATTATTCTTCGAACTTTTGAGATATAAATTGATAGTACCGCTCCAGAACCACATTTTTAGCGAACACATTGCAAGCTACCCATAGAGCCTTCCTTCCCATTTCATTTATCGCATCTGGATTCGATACTATTTGCTCAATTGTATCCTTTAGTTGTTCTGGATTATTGGGTTCAACAACCCATCCCATACCATATTTCTGAATATTTGTTGCAATTTCCGAATCAGACTCACCAATATACAAAATAGGCTTTCCTGTTGCCATTATATTATATGACTTAGATGGGACACCAAGACCATACATACCATCAGCTAATGTTACAATACCTACATCACAACAATTCAAAAAATCATTTTGAGTAGTTCTATCTCTAAAGCCTGCAAAAGTAACGTTCGTATGGCTCTTCGCAAATGCTTCAATTTCCGCCGTCTTTGCACCAGCACCTACAAACAAGAAAGCTACATTGGGATTACTAACTTTACCAAAAGCAATTAACGCATTGTCAATTCCTTGCGCTTTACCTAAATTTCCAGCAAACTGGAAAACGAACTTATTTTTGAGTTTTTTCTCATATTCCTGATATAGCCTTGTACTTTCCTTTGTTATAGGTTGAACATCATTTACGTCAGCCCAATTTGTAATAAGTGGTATATCTTTCTTGCCCCTTGTTTTACTTTCTATGACTTTCGACATGTCGCAACCAATGGAGATGCAAGAATCTGCAGCAGTATAAGCTTTATCAAACACATTCTTGAGCAGAGAATAGGCAAGTCCTTTTTTCGTCAGTTTTCCAATACTCACCAGATTCTCTGGAAAGATATCATGCACTAATATATGATATTGACATTTTGTCTTCTTCCTTACCCAAGGCATGAACAGCATGAAGAAAGCTGGATTCGTAAGGCAAACAACAACATCACCTTCCTGAATATTATTTTTTGCAAGTCGAACCAACTGGAAACTAGAAAGCAACAAGCGCCATACTCGCTTTATCAAATGATCTTTATCTACCTGCTTACCTAAAGTCCTGAAATACTCAACGCCATTATGATGTTCATGTATGGAGTCGGAAACTTTATCCGAAGTATAGTAGATGTTGTTGGTCGTAATTACTCCAACTTCAAGTCCCTTGCTGGCTATGTATTCTGCTATTTCGGTAACATAATATCCGGTAGTAACAACTACCGGATAAGCATACTCAGAAATTATCCAACATTTTTTCATGCTTTTCGCCAAACCATTTTGTTAATGATTCCTACATAGCTCTGAATGAGCTTAATTACTTTAGTGGATACATTCTCATCCGTATATGCAGGAACTGCACATGCATCATCACCATTGGCGTGCATAGTGGTAGCAAGTTCTACTGCCTGACATACAGCCTCAGAGGTGATGCTGCCAATGATGAAGACGCCCTTGTCCATGGCCTCAGGACGCTCCGTAGAGGTACGAACAGATACTGCTGGAAAATGGAAGAAGGCACCTTCCTCTGGTGCGGTACCAGAATCAGAAACAACACAGAACGCGTTCTGCTGGAGTTTATTGTAGTCAAAGAAGCCAAGTGGCTTATGTTGAATGACACGCTTGTCAAACTGGAAGTTTCTCTTCTCAATCATCTTCTCAGAACGTGGGTGACAGCTATAAAGGACAGGCATATCGTAGGTACGTGCCATCTCGTTGACAGCATTCATCAGAGAGAAGAAGTTTTGTTCGATGTCAATGTTTTCCTCACGATGAGCTGAAAGAAGGATGTACTTGCCCCTCTCAAGTCCAAGTTCCTGAAGAATGTTTGAAGCCTCGATTTGCGGAAATACAAACGAAAGTACCTCAGCCATCGGTGAGCCGACCACATAAGTGTACTCTGGCTTGACACCGGAATCAAGGATGTAACGGCGTGCATGTTCACTATAGCACAGATTCACATCACTGGTGACATCCACAATACGGCGGATTACCTCCTCCGGAAGATTCTCATCCTTACAGCGGTTACCTGCCTCCATGTGGAAAATAGGAATTTTCAAACGTTTGGCGGAGATAACGGACAAGCAACTGTTGGTATCCCCGAGTACAATTACAGCATCGGGCCTTACCCGGGCCATGAGTTCATAACTCTTGGATATAACGTTGCCCATTGTCTGACCGATGTTCTCACCCACTACTCCCAAATAATAATCCGGTTCGCGCAGTCCAAGATCCTTAAAAAACACTTCATTCAAAGTATAATCATAGTTCTGCCCCGTGTGAACCAATACATGCTCAAAATACCTGTCACATTTCTTTATGATTGCCGACATCTTGATAATCTCAGGGCGAGTGCCAAGAATCGTCATTAATTTCAATTTACCCATAAGTTTTTAATATAAAGGATATAATTCTTTATGACTGTCAACCCATTCTTTCATCTCGATGACCATTTGCTCATACGTAGGAACCACAAAGTTGAAGTCCGTCCGACAGCAAATCAGTGTCTTGTCCAGTACCAGACTTTCCGACGGATTGATGGTAAGATCGTCGTTACGGAAATACTTATTGAACAGGCATAACAAGTCATATTTGGTTATGCTTCGGTTATTCACCAGATTATACAGCCCCGTCAGATTCTGGACTAATGCCTGCTCCATGGCCTTTGCCAAGGTAAGTGTGGTCACACCTGTCCAGACAGCCTTGGTAAAGCCATTGATGCAGCCACTCTGCTTCATGAACCAATGGAAAAGACCGATACCGTCCTCATTGATGTCCGGACCGACAATGGAATTTCTAAAGGTAAGATTCTTCTTGTCATTCACCTCTCCCAAAGCCTTGGTACGGTCATAATACGACCGGCCATCAGGAAATGAGTTCTCACTATAAGGTCCCGTATTGCCTGCAAATACACAGTCAGTGCTCATTTGTATAAAACGAGTCCGCTTGTCCTCAAGCCATGCCACAATCAGATGGGGCAGATAACTGTTTATATAGACAGCCTTTTCAGGAGCGGATTCCGCAAATTGGTTCAGCAGGCCGATACAGTTTATCACAGCATCATAATCACCGTCCGCAATCACAGCCCGCAAATGCCCTGTATCAAAGGCGTCTCCCTGAATCCAGCTGCAAAAGGAAAAAGGCTTGCGGGAAAAGGCCGTCACGTCATGCCCTTGTTCCTTAAAATAAAGTGCAATGGTATGGCCTGCCATACCTGCAGCGCCCAGTACTAACACTTTCATACTACAATATTATTCAGAACGTATCTCACGTGCCTTGGCCTTCGAAATCAGACCAAGGTCCTCTTGTATAAACCGGAGTCTCAACAGTAGTTCCTTCATACCCTCCACATCCAATCGGCGGGTATTGTGACTGTGATAATCTTCAATCCTGGCAATCTCCTCGTTGCCTTCCGTAAAGAATTTGTCATAGTTCAAATCACGGTTGTCACAAGGTATACGGTAATAGTTACCCATATCCTCTGCCTTTGCCATCTCTTCACGGGTTACCAAAGTCTCGTACAGCTTCTCACCGTGGCGCGTGCCTATCACTTTCACTTCAGTCTCACCATACCTCGAATCTATTCTCTCATAGGTCTGCTTCAATGCTTCGGCAAGCGTATCCAATGTAGCAGCCGGGGCCTTCTGCACAAAAAGGTCGCCGTTCTTGCCATGCGTGAAAGCATAGATTACGAGGTCTACGGCATCATCCAGCGTCATCATGAAACGGGTCATGTTCGGATCCGTAATGGTAATGGGCTTACCATCCATCATCTGTTCCACCCAAAGAGGAATCACCGAACCACGGCTTGCCATCACATTACCGTATCGTGTACAGCAAATTGTAGTTCCTGCGTCTTCACCCAGTTCACGGCCTTTCGCAATGGCAACTTTCTCCATCAATGCCTTGCTGATACCCATCGCATTGATCGGATAAGCCGCTTTATCGGTAGAAAGTACCACCACGTTTTTCACTCCATGTTCAATGGCTGAAAGCAATACATTCTCCGTTCCCAGCACATTGGTGCGGGTGGCTTCCATAGGAAAGAACTCACAGCTCGGAACCTGCTTCAAGGCTGCGGCGCTGAACACATAGTCCACTCCACGCATGGCAATATCAACGGAGGTTTTGTTGCGTACATCACCAATATAGAATTTTACTTTCGGATTTTGCAAGGCATGACGCATATCATCCTGCTTCTTCTCGTCGCGACTGAAAATACGAATTTCTTTAATATCGCTATCAAGAAAACGACGAAGAACGGCGTTGCCAAAACTGCCGGTACCTCCTGTTATAAGGAGGACCTTGTCTTTGAATACTGACATAAATATATCGTATAAGAAAATAAATTATTTGTTTATCAATTCGAAAAATTTTCCCCAACTGCTTTCTTTAGGAGTCAGAGGCTCGAATGCGGGTGCTTCTTCATAGATGCGTGTTATCAAATCTGCCCATTTTTCATGATTTTCAGCCTTAGCAAACATCACGCCCTCATATCCGTTTAGAACTTCATGCGCATAGTCCAAATCAGATGCCATAATAGGTAAACCGAAAGCAGCTGCTTCCAATAACGGCAAGCCAAGTGTTTCGATAGTACTGGGAAAAAGCAAGCCCCGCGATGCTTTGTAAAATGACAGCAAATTCTCATGGCTCATTACTCCATCAAAAACAAACTGTTCGCTCACCCCATATTCAACTATCAACTGTTCTAAAAGAGGATATCCTCCAATGGGTATGGTAAAATGTATACGAATCTTAGCAAATACCGAAGGATTACTCTGACGCAATATGCGCACAGCTTCTACCAATGTCTTATGCTCCTTGTAAGGAAACGGAGTTGCCGGATAAATAAAATGAAGACAATCGGCAGATAGATTCGCAGCAATAATCTTATCTGTTTCTATTTTTTCTACATCAGGAAACAAAACATGCACTCTATCTTCTGCAAATTTATACTTCTTGCAAAAACCTCGCTTAATAAATGGTATCTGTACTACAACATCCGTTTTATCATTCAGCGTACTACTTACAAAAAAAGGATAAATGTGTTTATAAAGCCACATCATACGCTCCTTCGCCTTTAATAGATTCCATTTTCTAGGATAAAAAGGAAGCGGCTGGTGGTAGTATACCACTTGTTGACATTCTATTACAGAACCGGTATTTTGTAATGAGACAATTACATCCGGGATAATATTTCGTTGCTTTAACCATCTCTTTAAACCACCATGTTCCCACGCAATACGATGTCTCCAGCTGTGATTATCGTCATGTACAAAAATAACACCATCAATCACAGGTTGTTCCACTGAAGAATCTATAAAAATATAATATCTATTTCTATTGGTATTTTTAGACAGATGATAAATAAATTGGCGATAAATAGAAATTGCTCCACTACTACGCAATGCAGCAGCATTCACTATGACAGTTTTATTCTGAAAAGGAAACATTAAACAATCCTTCATTTTTATATGGAGTATTAAAATACAAACAAAACATCCCTAATACGCAGAAATGGTTATCTTAATTTTCATTGATAAGTAACTAATCAAAATTAAGCAGCATTATGTTTAAGTTTAATACCCAAGGTATCCCCGACAGCCGCCAATGCCCTATTGACGGTGTAAAAGAGGTTGTCGCTACTTGCATAATCCTGCGGTCTGA
>NZ_JABXJH010000092.1:0-8468 GCF_013373675.1 Bacteroides sp. L10-4 | reverse complement strand
GGCATAGAGTTGAGTATTATTTTGTTTGACCACTTTAAAGATACTCATTTTCTGCGATATACAGAAAACTCTATGCCTTCTTTTATACCCTCTTATAAACTTTCATGCTGACTTGCGAAACTTAAATTAACAATTAAAATCGGGAGAATTACCGTCTAACCTTACTGTATATCTTTTTGTCGAAACGGTAGTAGCGTGCCGCCCGGTGGGCCACGCCTTGCTGCTTTTCTTCCAAAGGGACGACATACTCCATCAGAGCTATCTTTTTATGGAAATTGCGTACGTCGTACTGCTTGTCGTACACCAGTTCGTACAGAGTGCGAAGCTGGGATGCTGTAAATTTACGCGGCAACAAGTCGAACAGCGAAGACGGGTTGAACTCGACGTACTGGCGGACATAGGTAATGGCTTCCTTGATAATCAGGTTGTGGTCGAATGCCAGAACCTTTATATCCGGCATGGCTACCCAACTAGCTTGATAATCGTCCAAACCACGGTTCAATGCGCGGTCTATCTTCACCAGAGAAAGATAGGCTATGGTAACAATGCGTTCTACCCTTGACTGCATGGCACGCTCCAGCCAATGCACATCTTTGGGGTCTTTCGTACGGTTTTTTGAACCGAATGCCTTGAACTGCATCAAGTTGACGTTCTTCAGTCCCGTCAATTCATTCAATACCCGTTTGGCAGCTTCATCCAAATCCTCATCCATGTAAATCAAACTTCCGGGAAGCTTCATATCATGGAAGACTTCTCCTTGTTCCTCTCCTGCACGCTTAACCAGCAGAACCTTCAGCTGTTCTCCGTCAAAACCAATCACCACACAGTCCACAGAGATATGATTGTTTGCCAACGGTGTTTTTTGTTCTATGTTTTGCATAATATGTCTCTTTAAGCGCTACAAATATAAACAGGTTTTTCCAATTCACAATAAAGGAAAATAATATTTTTACAATACCACAAAGCATTATTTTTCAAATAAATAAATATCTTACTTTATACAATATTATTTTAGGATATTATCGTATAAGATACAATATGTAATTTACAAGAATACACAGGGGGCTAATTGTAGGAAGCACGATAATGAGGAAGTATTTCATTTATAAGTATTTCAGCATTCGGGCACCATAGAAGTTCCAGGCATACATATTGTATTTTAGCTTTTCCATAAAAGTAAGGGTATTGCACAAAAATATCCGTTTGTGCGGTGAATATCAGAAAAACCTCTACCTTTGCAGCACTTTTTATTTAAACACTAAAAAACGAGTAAATATGAAAGCATTTGTATTTCCGGGGCAAGGTGCCCAATTCGTTGGCATGGGAAAAGACCTGTACGAAAATTCGGCATTAGCCAAGGAACTTTTTGAGAAAGCAAATGATATCCTCGGATATCGTATCACTGATATTATGTTCAACGGGACAGATGAAGACCTGCGTCAGACTAAAGTGACCCAACCTGCCGTATTCCTTCATTCCGTTATTTCCGCCCTCTGCATGGGCGATGACTTTAAGCCGGAAATGACCGCCGGTCATTCACTGGGCGAATTCTCCGCATTGGTTGCTGCCGGTGCACTAAGCTTTGAAGATGGTCTGAAACTGGTGTATGCCCGTGCCATGGCTATGCAAAAGGCTTGCGAGGCACACCCCTCCACCATGGCAGCCATCATTGCCCTGCCGGATGAAAAGGTAGAGGAAATCTGCGCCCAGGTAAGTGCCGAAGGTGAAGTTTGCGTGGCAGCCAACTATAACTGTCCGGGACAGATTGTAATCTCCGGTTCCATAGAAGGTATCAACAAGGCTTGCGAGCTGATGAAGGCCGCAGGTGCCAAGCGTGCTTTGCCGTTAAAGGTAGGCGGTGCATTTCACTCTCCGTTGATGGACCCCGCCAAAGTTGAATTGGAAGCAGCTATCAATGCAACAGAAATCCATGCTCCGAAGTGCCCCGTATATCAGAATGTAGACGCTATGCCTCATACTGACCCGGCAGAAATCAAGAAGAACCTAGTGGCTCAGCTGACGGCATCGGTACGTTGGACACAGACAGTGAAGAACATGGTTGCCAATGGTGCTACCGATTTTACAGAATGTGGTCCCGGTGCAGTGCTGCAGGGTCTTATCAAAAAGATTGCACCGGAAACAATAGCTCACGGGATTGCATAATTCTTTAAATTCAATATTTTTCAAGGCTGTCTTTCTCCAAATAGACAGCCTTTCTTGTTTTAGTGAATCATTTCTTTATGTTTGCCACTGACAGCAAAAAAAATAGGATATATGGAAAAGATAATGGAATTCAGAAATACCTTGGCAGTTCCTATTCATAAGTTGTCGATAGACTCTCTGGTACACGAGGTATGCCTCTGCCCCGAGTATTTTGCAGATATATACCGATTGACATACGACGCGAAACAGACAGTATCATGGCGGGCTATATGGGTATGCGAGAAATTGAGCGAAATCCATCCCGACTGGTTCATTCCACTGTACGATGAAATCATTCAACGGCTGATAGACTGTACACACGACGGTTCCAAACGTCTCCTATTATCTATACTGTATAATACTCCCATCACTGCTCCACTCTCCGTCAATTTGCTGAATTACTGTCTGGATTACATGCTGTCTCCGCACGAAAGCATAGGAGTGCAAGCCCTTTCTATCAGAATGGCCTATCTGCTTTGCAGGAAAGAGCCGGAACTGCTGCAGGAATTACAACTGATACTGGAAAACACAGAACCTGGTTTATATTCAACAGGAGTCAGAACCACTATTCGGAATATACTGAAAAAGATACATGCTACAAAAAAGCGCGAATAAACAAAAAGTAATTGCTGCAATAAAAAAGTACGTTCTTTTGTTTTTTATTTCCGTTTTTCCCTTACCTTTGTTGCTGTAAAGACAAAGGGGTGCCCTGACGGGCTGAGATTATACCCTCGAACCTGATGCAGTTAGTACTGCCGTAGGAATTGGATATTTCTTTCTTCACTGAACTTGCCGTTACAGCACTTCTTTGTATTTACTTCCATTGTTTTATTTCTTTAATGAACAGAAAAATGAAAGTATTGGTCAACAACAAGGAAGTGAAAACCGGCGCCACTACCCTTTCACAACTTATTGAGGAACTTGCCCTATCGGTGCAAGGCATTGCCGTGGCCGTGGACAATCGTATTGTTCTCCGCACGGAATGGACAAAATGTGCCCTGAGGGAATATATGTCCATCATCATCATCAAAGCAGCTTGCGGAGGATAAGGAAGATGAAGGACGAGAAACTGAAAAACGGAGGGATACAGTTCATTACGCATTATACGGAACGATATTCGTATTCGGATGCTGCACGCATAGCCCTCGAAGGCGGTTGTCGCTGGGTGCAGCTGCGCATGAAAGACACACCGGTGGAAGTGATAAAACCCGTAGCCTTAGAGGTGCAAGCCCTTTGTCGGCAATACGGAGCCACTTTCATCGTTGACGACCATGTGGAACTGGCAAAGGAGTTGCATGCCGACGGTGTACATCTTGGAAAGAAAGATATGCCCATAGCCGATGCACGCCTGATGCTGGGCGAAGAGTACATCATAGGCGGTACTGCCAATACTTTTGAAGATGTACTGCAACACTACAAGGACGGTGCCGACTACATAGGCTGCGGCCCCTTCCGCTACACCGCGACCAAAAAGAATCTAAGCCCGATATTGGGACTGGAAGGATATACAACTATCATCCGCCGGATGCAGGAGAAGAATATACACCTTCCGATAGTAGCCATCGGTGGAATAACCATAGCGGATATTCCCGCCATCATGCAGACGGGCGTAAGCGGAATCGCCCTTTCCGGTACGGTACTGCATGCAGACAGTCCGGCAGATGAAATGAAAAGAATCATGAATTTATAACATGAAGGAGTTATCGAAAAACACAATACTGATATGGAAAAATTAATGATTGCGGGACGTGAATTCAACTCCCGTCTGTTTTTGGGAACCGGGAAGTTCAATTCCGATGAAGTGATGGAGCAGTCTATCCTGGCATCCGGTACAGAAATGGTGACAGTAGCCATGAAACGCATCGAACTGGATAATAAGGAGGATGATATGCTGATGCACATACAGCATCCCGGCATCCAGCTTTTACCCAACACTTCCGGCGTGCGCAATGCCGAAGAAGCTGTTTTTGCCGCACAGATGGCGCGTGAGGCTTTTGGCACGAACTGGCTGAAACTGGAGATACACCCCGCCCCCCGCTACTTGTTGCCGGATTCCGTGGAGACGCTGAAAGCTACGGAGGAATTAGTCAAGTTAGGATTTGTGGTACTGCCCTATTGCCAAGCCGACCCCACGCTGTGCAAGAGGCTGGAAGAAGCTGGTGCCGCCACCGTCATGCCGCTGGGTGCTCCTATCGGCACAAACAAAGGACTGCAAACAAGGGATTTTCTGAGAATAATCATTGAGCAAGCCAATATCCCCGTAGTGGTGGATGCTGGTATCGGTGCCCCGAGCCATGCGGCAGAAGCTATGGAAATGGGCGCTTCGGCTTGCCTGGTGAATACTGCCATCGCAGTAGCAGGCGACCCCGTGGCTATGGCGGTAGCTTTCAAGCAGGCTGTAGAGGCAGGGCGTATGGCATACGAAGCAGGTCTGGGCATACAAGCCGATAATTTTGTTGCGGAAGCCAGCTCACCGCTGACAGCATTCTTGAACTTATAACCTGATAATGAAATGAACCAGAAGATAAAATTCCCCCGTTCCGAGAAAGTATATTTGCCGGGTACTTTGTTTCCCGAATTGCGCGTAGCTATGCGCAGAGTGGAACAAGTGCCCAGCACGAACTTCGTAGATGGAGAAAAAGTAATTACTCCTAACCCCGAAGTGTATGTGTATGATACCAGCGGACCGTTCAGCGACCCGACCATCGAAGTGGATTTAAAGAAAGGACTGCCCCGCTTGCGCGAACCATGGATACTGAAGCGCGGTGATGTGGAACAGCTTCCCGAAATAACGTCGGAGTATGGACGCATGCGCCGCGATGACAAGTCGCTCGACTCTCTGCGTTTTGAGCATATCGCCCTGCCTTACCGTGCTCTTCAAGGAAAATGCTGCACACAGATGTACTACGCCAAGAAAGGTATCATCACGCCTGAAATGGAATATGTGGCGATTCGCGAGAACATGAACTGCGCAGAGCTGGGAATAGAGACACACATCACACCGGAGTTTGTACGCCGGGAGATTGCTGCCGGACGCGCCTTGCTTCCTGCCAACATCAACCACCCCGAAGCGGAGCCGATGATTATAGGCCGCAACTTCCTGGTGAAGATAAATACCAATATCGGTAACTCCGCCACTACCTCCGGCATTGAAGAAGAAGTGGAAAAGGCATTGTGGAGCTGTAAATGGGGCGGTGACACGCTGATGGATCTCTCCACCGGAGAGAATATCCACGAAACGCGCGAATGGATTATCCGTAACTGTCCCGTTCCGGTAGGCTCTGTCCCCATCTACCAAGCCCTGGAGAAAGTGAACGGCAAAGTGGAGGACCTTACTTGGGAAATCTACCGCGATACCTTGATTGAACAATGCGAGCAGGGAGTGGACTATTTCACCATCCATGCCGGTATACGCCGCCATAATGTACATCTGGCCGAGAAAAGGTTGTGCGGTATCGTGAGCCGTGGCGGCAGCATCATGAGCAAATGGTGCTTGGTGCACGACCGCGAGAGTTTCCTTTACGAACACTTTGATGACATTTGCGATATTCTGGCACAGTATGATGTGGCCATCTCTTTGGGAGACGGGCTACGTCCGGGGGCTACGCACGATTCTAACGATGAAGCGCAGTTTGCAGAACTCGACACGATGGGCGAGCTCGTGCTACGTGCTTGGGACAAGAATGTGCAGGCTTTCATCGAAGGTCCCGGTCACGTGCCCATGCACAAGATTAAAGAAAATATGGAACGCCAGATAGAGAAATGCCATGATGCGCCTTTCTATACACTCGGTCCTATTGTGACGGACATCGCACCCGGCTACGACCACATTACTTCTGCCATCGGTGCGGCACAGATAGGTTGGCTGGGCACGGCGATGCTCTGCTACGTCACTCCCAAAGAACATCTGGCACTGCCCGATAAGGAAGATGTGCGTGTTGGTGTCATCACCTATAAAATAGCCGCCCATGCCGCCGATTTGGCAAAAGGGCATCCTGGAGCACAAGTGCGTGACAATGCACTGAGCAAAGCGCGTTATGAATTCCGCTGGAAAGACCAGTTTGACTTGTCACTCGACCCGGAACGCGCGTTCAGCTATTTCCATGCAGGAAAACATGTGGATGGAGAGTACTGCACGATGTGCGGACCAAACTTCTGCGCAATGCGATTGTCGAGGGAGTTGAAAAAGAAATAAACAGGAGGCACATTGTCATATTAAATCATTTATTTATCATAGAACACTATGTTTTCAGACGAGTTAGAAAATATATCCTGGGAGGAAACCACGGAGCGTATCCATGCCAAGACGGATGCAGACGTACGCCGTGCACTCTCCAAAGAGCACTGTAACGTAGAGGACTTCATGGCCCTGGTGTCACCCGCCGCCACTCCCTACCTGGAAACGATGGCGCGTTTGAGCAAGAAGTATACCGAGGCGCGTTTCGGGAAAACCATCTCCATGTTCGTGCCTCTCTACATTACCAATTCCTGCACCAATTCCTGCGTGTATTGCGGTTTTCATATCAGCAATCCCATGCCGCGCACCATATTGACGGAAGAAGAAATCGTGAACGAGTATAAAGCCATCAAGAAGCTGGCACCTTTCGAAAACCTGCTGTTGGTGACGGGAGAAAACCCGGCAAAAGCAGGCGTGCCCTACATAGCCCGTGCACTAGACCTGGCAAAACCCTACTTCAGCAATCTGAAAATAGAAGTGATGCCCTTAAAAGCGGAAGAGTATGCAATGCTGAAAGAGCACGGCATGAATGGCGTGATTTGTTTTCAAGAAACTTACCACAAAGCAAACTACAATATTTATCATCCACGCGGCATGAAGTCCAAATTTGAATGGCGTGTCAATGGTTTCGATCGTATGGGGCAGGCGGGTGTCCACTCCATCGGCATGGGAGTGCTCATCGGTCTGGAAAAGGAATGGCAGACGGACATTACCATGATGGCTTATCATCTACGCTATCTCCAGAAACATTACTGGAAAACGAAATACAGTGTCAATTTTCCGCGTATGCGTCCTTCGGAGAATGGAGGTTTTCAGCCTAATGTCGTCATGAGCGACCGCGAACTGGCACAGGTCACTTTTGCCATGCGCATCTTCGACCACGATGTGGACATCTCCTACTCCACCCGTGAGCCTGCCGATATACGCGACCACATGGCGACTCTCGGTGTGACCACCATGAGCGCCGAAAGCAAGACCGAACCGGGAGGATATTACAGCTATCCGCAAACGCTGGAACAGTTTCATGTCAGCGACGAGCGCAAGGCTGTGGAAGTGGACAAAGCACTGAAACGTCTGGGACGAGAACCGGTGTGGAAAGATTGGGATGCGAGTTTTGATTTGAAGGCTTTCAAGTGATAAGCGAATGAATATCTCTGTATCCCATTTACAAAACTTCAATAACAATGAGCAAATGAACCGATACGACAGACAAATATCCCTGCCTGAGATAGGAAAAGCCGGACAAGAGAAACTGCGCAATGCCAAGGTATTGATAGTCGGCGTGGGAGGATTGGGTTCTCCCATTGCCTTCTATCTAGCGGGGGCAGGAGTCGGAACGCTGGGATTGGTAGATAATGACAAGGTCAGCATCAGCAACCTTCAACGTCAGGTTTGGTACACTGAAGCTGACGTTGGCGATTCCAAACCTCTATGCTGCGCCCGCCGAGTACTGGGGTTGAACAGCACCATAAAAGTGGAAGCATACCCCTTCCGTCTGGACAAAAAGAATGCCGGGGAACTGATAAAAGACTATGATATAGTGGTAGACGGATGCGATAACTTTACTACCCGTTACTTGCTGAATGACACATGCAATGCCTTGAGCAAGCCCTATGTCTACGGTGCCATCCAAGGCTTCGAAGGCCAAGTATCCGTCTTTTGTTGCGGTGAAGGCGCGAAAACCTACCGTGACCTCTATCCGGATGAAGAAGGGACACTGCTCATGCCGTCTCCGGACAAATCGGTTATCGGTGTGACTCCTGCCATTGTGAGTAGCGTAGAAACCAACGAGGTGCTGAAACTGATTTGCGGCTACGGCGAAGCGCTGGCAGGAAAACTATGGACGATTGATCTAAGAACCATGCAGTCGTATATTCTCTCATTATAGACAAATATTCGTAAAGATATGAACTATAATATAAAAACAGAATACGGTTAACGATAATTAGCATACTCATGCAAGTTATCGTGCATGGAAGGCTCGTCGGGGCTGACTGCTCAGCCCCTTGCCGCATGGCGTTCCCTCCGC
>NZ_JABXJH010000091.1:0-9100 GCF_013373675.1 Bacteroides sp. L10-4 | reverse complement strand
ACAAAACGAACTTACGTGACCTGTTCGATAAGACTGATTTCAACGATATCAAAGAACTCGATTATCCCCTTTTTGAAGGACTATTTGATTAATTTTTTAACTCGTCCATTTTTATTGGACACTAATGATAAGATTAATTAAAAGGACGTACCCGCTTGTGATAAGTAAGTACATCAAAAACAGGAGCGTCTGTTTGATTGATAAATGTGTAAGGAGCATCGGTTTACCAGAGCCGATGCTTTTTTTTACCCTTCTTTGTAGCATGTTAGAAATATTATCCGTAAATTTGGCAGATAATAAGGAAAGAATATGATATGAATATCCCTGTTATATTTCAATTTTTGAAAGAACTGTCTGCAAACAACAATCGTGAATGGTTCAATTCTCATCGGGAACTGTATGAATTCGCCCGTAGCGAGTTTGAGAACTTGCTTACAATAATTATCTCCCGTATCTCTTTGTTTGATGAAAGTATCCGCGGTATAGAAGCAAAGGACTGCACATACCGCATTTATCGCGATATACGCTTTTCCGAAGATAAAACTCCCTATAAGACCCATCTGGGAGGCTATATCAATGCGAAAGGAAAGAAGTCCAACCATTGTGGCTATTACGTGCATTTGGAGCCGGGAAACTGCATGTTGGCCGGTGGTAGTTATTGTCCTCCTCCGCCATTGTTAAGAGCTCTGCGACAAGCGGTATATGACAATATGGATGAGTTTCGTAGTATAGTGGAAGATTCCGCTTTCAAGCAATACTTTCCCGTCATCGGAGAAAATTTTCTTAAAACGGCTCCAAAAGGATTTCCAAAGGACTATCCCTATCTGAAATACCTTCAGTGTAAAGAGTATACAGTTGCCTGCTACCAACTGGATAGCTTCTTTCTTGCTCCAGACTTTTTGGATTGTATGGATGACATCTTCAAGCAGATGAAGCGTTTTTCCGATTTTGTGAATTACACCATAGACGACTTTGAATAATTTACCTATTATATAGTATAACTAACTTAAAACATTTAAATTATGGTTATAGACAGACTTGAAAACATAGAAAAATATACGTTGTTGCATCCTCTGTTTGAGCAGGCCATTGATTTTTTAAAATCACATGACCTGCACTCTTTGGAAATCGGCAAGACCGAACTGAGAGGAAAGGACTTGCTGGTCAACGTGGTCCAGACAAATCCAAAAGAAAAAGAGAATGCCAAACTGGAAACCCATAAAGACTATATTGATATCCAGATTCCATTATCCGGTACAGAGATAATGGGTTATACTGCTGCTAAAGACTGCCTCCCCGTTGATGCCCCCTACAATGCGGAAAAAGACATCACTTTTTTTGAGGGACTGGCAGAGGACTACATTACAGTAAAGCCTGGTATGTTTACCATCTTTTTCCCTCAAGATGGGCACGCCCCGGGCATTACTCCTTACGGTGTAAAGAAAGTGATTGTGAAAGTTAAAGCGTAAATTTATCAATATCCAAAACTCATCCTTTTTATGGAAACATTGAATTTAATCAAGAATGACCCATGGCTGGAACCTTTTGCCGATGCCATCAACGGACGTCATCAACATGCCATAGACAAAGAATTGGAACTGACCAATAAAGGAAAGCTAACCTTATCTGATTTCGCATCCGGATACCTATATTTCGGTCTGCATCGAACTAACGACGGCTGGGTTTTCCGCGAATGGGCGCCCAATGCAACCCAGATATTTATAGTCGGAACTTTTAATGATTGGAAGGAAGAAAAGAAATACAGCCTGAAACGCAAAGCAAACGGCAATTGGGAAATCAAACTTCCTGCCAATGCCATAAAACACGGTGATTTGTACAAACTGATGGTACATTGGGATGGCGGTTGCGGCGAACGTATCCCTGCATGGACTACACGTGTCGTTCAGGATGAGCAGACTAAAATATTCAGTGCCCAGGTCTGGGCTCCGGAGAAACCGTATAAAATGAAAAAGCGGTCTTTCAAGCCGTCTACGGATCCTTTGTTGATATATGAGTGCCATATCGGTATGGCTCAGCAGGAAGAGAAGGTGGGCAGCTACAAGGAGTTTCAGGAAAAGATTCTTCCCCGTATCGCCAAAGAGGGATATAACTGCATACAGATTATGGCTATTCAAGAACATCCATACTATGGTAGTTTCGGATACCATGTTTCCAGTTTCTTTGCAGCATCTTCCCGTTTCGGTACTCCAGAGGAACTGAAAGAGCTGATTGATACAGCCCATAATATGGGGATTGCAGTTATCATGGACATTGTCCATTCACACGCAGTGAAAAATGAAGTGGAAGGCTTAGGTAACTTTGCCGGTGATCCTAACCAATATTTCTATCCTGGTGGACGCCGGGAACACCCAGCCTGGGATTCACTTTGCTTTGATTACGGCAAGAACGAAGTTATTCATTTCCTGCTATCTAACTGTAAATTCTGGTTGGAGGAATATCATTTCGATGGCTTCCGTTTTGACGGAGTAACCTCCATGTTGTATTATAGTCATGGCTTGGGAGAAGCGTTCTGTAATTATGGAGATTATTTCAACGGACATCAAGACGACAATGCCATTTGTTATCTGACACTTGCCAATCGGCTTATCCATCAAGTCAATGCCAAAGCCATTACCATTGCCGAAGAAGTGTCGGGAATGCCCGGACTTGCAGCTAAATATGAAGATGGCGGCTACGGGTTTGATTACCGCATGGCCATGAATATTCCCGATTATTGGATTAAGACAATCAAAGAAAAAATAGATGAAGACTGGAAGCCATCCAGCATGTTCTGGGAAGTGACCAACCGCCGCAAAGATGAAAAGACCATCTCCTATGCGGAAAGCCATGACCAAGCTTTAGTGGGTGACAAAACCATCATTTTCCGTCTGATTGATGCGGATATGTACTGGCACATGCAGAAAGGAGACGAGAACTATACCGTAAATCGGGGTATTTCTCTCCATAAAATGATACGTTTACTGACTACAACTACTATCAACGGTGGTTATCTTAACTTTATGGGCAATGAATTCGGACATCCGGAATGGATTGACTTCCCCCGTGAAGGTAACGGCTGGTCTTGCAAATATGCCCGCCGTCAATGGGATTTGGTGGATAATAAAAACCTGGCATACCATTATATGGGTGACTTTGATGCTGCGATGTTGGGAGTTGTAAAAAGCATAAAGAATTTTCAGGCTACTCCGGTCCAAGAAATATGGCACAATGACGGTGACCAGATATTGGCCTATATGCGTAAAGATTTGATTTTTGTATTCAACTTCAACCCCAAACAGTCTTTTACTGATTACGGTTTCTTGGTTCCTGCCGGAACCTATGAAGTTATTTTGAATACTGATAATCCAAATTATGGAGGTAATGGTTTAACAGATGATACCATCAAGCACTTTACCATCCACGACCCACTTTACAAAAAAGACAAGAAGGAGTGGCTAAAGCTTTACATACCGGCACGTACAGCCGTTGTGCTGAGAAGAACCAAGTAGTCATTTCATAATACAAAAAAGGAGGTTGTGTCAAAACGCTGGCACAACCTCTTTTTATGCACAAAGCCCCGACTTTCACAAGCCCGGGCTTTGTTATTACCCAAAGTTTTTGTGTCTTTAGGCATAAAGTTTTTCGTTATGGCAAAGTTACATTTTCGTCCTTACATTCCCAACCCAACAGTTCTTTTTCCCGGAAGAATTGATGAAAACATAGCAGCGAACAATCCGGTTCGCATAGTTAATACTGTTGTTGATAACCTCAATCTTGACAATTTCAAGAAGCTTTATAAGGCAACCGGTCGTTGTCCTTATCATCCTGAAATGATGCTTAAAGTGATTATCTATGCCTACATGAACAATATCTATTCGTGCCGGAAAATAGAGAAGCTTCTCCTGCGTGACATTCATTATATCCGGCTTTCCGGTAATGAACATCCGGATTTTATTACCATCAACCGTTTTTGAAACCGTGTAGAAAAGGAAATAAATACCGTATTCACGCAGTTGGTTCTTGTCCTTGCCGACAATGGTACAAAGCTGATGGATAAGATCCGCATTCTCCTGGAGCAGGTGGATGAAGTCATAGCCCAAGAGAACTCCATGAAAGACACACCCGTAGAGTTCACTCCCGCCATGCTCTCAGATATAGTGAATGGACTTAAAGAGGTGCTGGAACACCAGCCTGTAACAAAGGACAAGGAACAAAAGAAAGTCATCCGGGAAAAGAAGAAACAGGTCCGGGAACTTGAGCAGTACCGTGACAAGTTGATGGAATACGACAACCATCTTGATACTCTTGGAGAACGCAACTCTTACTCCAAGACCAATCCTGATGCCACCTTCATGCGCATGAAAGAAGACGCCATGAGAAATGGGCAGACCAAACCCGGATATAATCAGACCACGTGTGACTCAAAATACGACGAATATTAAGCCTTATTACCTAATTACTGGAAAAATAGTCGCATAGACAAAAAAAAGAAGAACGACTATTTTAGACAAAAAAAGAAGGGGATGTGCCTTAGTTTTGACACATCCCCCTCTTTTTATTTAGGAGCCTTTTATTTCAATTGACTGTCGATGAAGTTCAACATTGTTTTTGCATTATCCATCATCTTCTTTTGAGCTGGTTTGTCTACAGAGAGCAATGGAATAAGTTTACCCAAATATTCTTTGGCTTCCTTGAATTCAACTTTTGCTTTTTCTACATCTGTTTTCATGGTATTGGCACCCTTGCTATAATATAAAGAACCCAGACTATTAAGCGCATTTACATTATCTGCTTGGATAGCTATGGCCTGTTTAAATGCTTCTTCGGCTGCATCCATCTTTTTGGCTTTCTGCGCCATAATACCTTGATTTACGTAATAAGTGGCATACAATTTAGTCAAAGTCTTATTACCGGGATTTACTTCCAATCCTTCCTTTAAAGTAGCAATATACTCATCATTTTTCTTCAAATCTTTCAAAGCGCTGACTTTACCTATGTAAGCATTTGCCAAGTTATACTTTTTCTGCACAGCAATATCAAAATACTTCAAAGCTTCGGCAGGTTTCTTAATCTTATCGGCACAAACACCACAGTTATATGCAATTACAGAATCTTGATTGTTTGTTTGTGTCAGATAAGTACTAAATTTTGTGTAAGCTTCCTGATAATTTTTAGCCTCAAGAGCAGCTTTACCATCATTGACCAACTGGGCAGGGTCAGCATTCTGCGCAAAGAAACTCGTAGCTGCACAACATAGTGCGATAGATAAGATTAATTTTTTCATATGCTTTAATTCATTTAAAAGTTGATTTTCAAAGTTAGTTTACAATGGCATAGAAGCAAAAACTTTTTACTTCTTTTAAGGTTTTTAGCACAGTCATAACAAGTGTTATTTTACGTAAAAGAAATATCTGAACACGGCTTTTCCATTTAAGTTTTTATTTAGTGGAACAATTCCCTCTACCCATACCAGTACGATATAGAAACTAGTTCCATTATTGATAATCAAAGGTCTACAAATATATCAAATTTATTTTGGAGACGTTCCTGACCAATAAAGACGGCCATGGAGGCAAAGATACATTGGCAGTAGCCATTCCCGGAACAAAAAGCGACAAGATCATATCATTGCCGTTACTTCTGCACCTTTCTTGCCGCTTCCGATAAACATGCCCACATAAGCCAGAGAATCCTTTGCTATCTTGATAGACAAAGCCTCTCCACCAGTAGTATAGGCTTCCACAACTCTCACATTGATTACCGCATAAGCGAACTTGTTTTTCAAGTCCGCACAAATCGGCGTAAATCCAGAAAGAAAACTTCCCACTACCAGGTTCTGCGTGTCGAGTTTGAACGGGCCACGTCTACGAATACCGGTCTGGACATCGTGGCGTTCCTCTTGCTCAACGGGCGGAACTAAGTCATACTTAAATCCTGATGACATAATTAATTCTTGTTTTGTTCAACAATAGTTTTCGTTCTCTCGTCAATCATCTTAGCGATAGATTCAGATTCTTTCTCAATCTTCTCTTCCGCCGTTTCGGGAGGGGTTACGCCCTTGAAGTATGCATCCAAGTCCTCATCGTCCTTAATGGCGCATCGTTTGGCGTAGTTTTCGGGAATACCATATTCCTTAGCCTTTGCCAAAATCTGCTGGCTACGTGTTGCTTGAGCCTTTTCCATTTCAAACTGTGTTAGCTTGTCAGAAAGGCTCTTGTTGGAATCAATTAAGGCTTGCGCCCATGCAGGCACATCGTCTTTATTTTCTTCCGTTTTGGTGGTTGTGGTAGTCTCAATTGGCTTACCGTCTTTAAGGTTATGTCTCTTCTCGTAGTTGGAAACTGCGGTCTTGGAAGCATCCCCGGCACGGAAATCACCATAGGAATTAAGCACGTCCGGAAAACTGATACCCTCAACAACGGAGTTTACCTTTGTCTCGTCCGTTACACCCTCTGCCTTTTTAGTAGCTATTCGGGTCAAGATAGCAGTGTCCACCCCAGCGAATTTCTGTTGTAGCCCTGCCAAGATTTGTTCTAAGATTGTCATACCGTATGAATTTGATTTATAAATTTCTACGGTAAATTTCGTTATTTATAAAGAAGATGAAAAATTATCAGATAGGTGATACACGACAATAAAACGATTGTCGTAAAATTGTATAAAAAAAGGCGTGATAACAGTCACACCTAAATATTCTTCTTATGAACTAATCAGAAACCCAACATCGCGGCTGGAGGTATATTCAGCACTCGACATAGCAATCTCGCAATTCTGAGGGTCGGTTCCGAACGTCCAGAAATATAGTCATTCACACGCGATGGACTTATACCAATCTCACCAGCAAGTTGCTTTTGACTCATCCCTTTCTCTTCAAGAGATAGCTCTATCAATTCCGCAACAGTCGGTTTTTCTATCGGATAATGTTCTTTTTCATATGCTATCACAATATCGGACATAAGTGTAAGCTCCACCGCATTCTTATCATTTGAAGGCGTATTGTCATCAACCAATGGCAGAAGTTCCTCCACTCTCGCCAAAGCAAATTCATACTGTTCTTTTGTTACTTTATTCATACTTCTATCTCTTAAATGGTTGAACAATCTATCTTATCGTAATCTTTATGAGTACCAACCCAGCGAATGAAGACATACCCAATTGTAAACTTAACAACGACAACCAACCGATAGTTGTTGCCTCTGATATTGAATACATAGTGTTGATTACCTACATAATCAACCACGGCTCTTTCATTTAAGATAAAAATAAAGACATATTATCCCTTACCCGGTTTGTTGAGAATCGGGTGATTTTTTTATGATTGTACTTCAAGCAGTTATCTTTTTCTAAAAATCAGATTTATTTCATTTTTGGCAAAGAAACCGCATTAATCGGGTAAAACTCATTGAGACATGGCGCATAAGTTCTGCCACGCCTTTTCTCTTGTCAGATCGCTTTTTGCGCAACCCTTTCCATATAGAAAATACCGAGTAGACAATTCTTTGTATTGTATCAAGGTTGCGGGCGGCCTTTGCCGACTTGCGCTTCACCTTGTCTTGCAGCAGATTTACATCCAGTCCCCAATGCATACTTTCTATCGACCAGTGATGGCGCACAATGGAACCCATGGAGGGCGTGTCAGCCGGCAGACTGCTCACATACAGACGTTTTTCACGTGTATTTATCGCGGTCGTCTTTCTGACGGTCTGGGCCATGTATTCTATAATCGTCATGTTTCCGCCCCATTTCTCCTTGTCGGCAATAATTTCGAGACCATCATATATGTTGTATGTTCTTGTCTCGATTCTTCCATGACCGAGTTCGGGACCATCAGTATAAGAATATAGCGGCTTATACTCTTTGAGTCTGTCTTCCACTCCGTAACGTAGCGAAGGCTGGTTGGCCTTGAGTTCAATGAGAAAATCAGCACCTTTACCTCTTATCCTGTCTATGATGTCCTTTTGCATGGACATGGCGTCGGCTGTCACAGTCTTTCCGGCAAAATCAAGTTTGTCGATAAGTTGTGGGATAGCCTTTATTTCATTGCTTTTCTCCGGACAGGCCTCTGTTGCCAGCGTTATGCCTGTGTTGAACGAGTAAGCCGACACGATATCCAGATTTCGTCCGTTCGCCAGAACCGTGCCCCGCTCGGCCTTGCCGTCAATACAGATTATCTCCCGCCCTAATCGGCTACACAACTGAGCATGAAACACTTAGACAAGTTCCTGCATCCTGTCGGCCATGGCGCAGTCATTTATCCCACTATCTACTCGGCAAAGGGTCGCTTCGGACGGTACTCCATTTTTCAACATCCCCATTTTGCGGAACTTTTTGATATTGTGTTTGCCGAAAGCAATTATATCAGCACGACCGACAAATCCAGAGGCACGACCAAGTACCATCAGCATTATGATATCCCGGAGTCTGTGACGGTGGTTTCCCTTGTCTGTTCTGCGGAAATCCGGCACTGACGAGGCAAAATCAACCAGTCTGTCCATTATGCTGCACGCAGGGTAAAAACGATGTTTCTTTTTAATATATATTAAACCGAAAATATTGCATATCAGGCGAATAATGCGTATTTTCGCGTAGCGAAAATCGAGGCAGAAGAGCCTTCTCGACCACTCCGCCTCTTTTTTAAATTTTAATTTTATGATAAAGAAACACCGAAGGCGGTGCTTCGGCATCGCTGTGTGCAAAGGTAGACATTTTCGCTATAAAATACCACTATTTTCGTAAACTTCGACCGATTTTAAATGAAAGAGCCGTGATAATCAACTGAAAGAAAATCCACTTTAATGTCTGATAGGTTCTTCCATTCAGCTTTTTCCGCTATATCATACCAACGTTCTAAGGCTATGCGTGAATCCTCATACCCTTTCGTCTCGTAGAACTCTTTCAATTTTCTATGTGATACAATTCTCATACCTCTCTTATTTGATGCAAAAATATAGAAGCTGTTTAAAATTTATTGAGGATAAACGTTATTGCAATGAATAATATATTGTAAATCAGTAGGTTAATTGGAGGTTTATTTGTAGCTTTATGAGTGTCAATCAATTAGAGTTATGGAACAATACTCAACTAACCTTACTGATAAACA
>NZ_JABXJH010000090.1:0-9207 GCF_013373675.1 Bacteroides sp. L10-4 | reverse complement strand
TCCACGCTTTACATTCTATCGCTGACACGGCCTGGAAAAACGGACAATCCCCTCTTAAAGCTATATTGGCGCTCGTCTAAACTGACGGGCTAATTCTTCGTATCCTTTGTTCTCGCTGAATAGTTACCTTTTAACAGCGAATAGACGAAGTGCAGTTCCCTTGCAAGCCGTTGTATGTCAAGCCCCCTCAAAAAAGACTGCTCAAAGGACAGACCGAAAAACACCTGCCGGAACAACATGGCAGTGTCCTCGATGTCCACATCCTGCCGTATCTCCCCTGTGTCCTTTGCCGACTGTATGGCGGCTCTCCAAAACTCGTAGTCCTGCCGGAACATGCCTGCTATCTTTTCCTCCACATCCGGATAATAAAGCCGAACCTGCATCATAAGATGGTAATAATAGAAATTGAAGCTGCATCCTGCTGGATTGTTGCCGTCATCAAGAAGCGATATGAGTTTCCGCATGGTCTGTTCCACACCTTTTATATATTGTTCGATAAATTCCGACAAGGTGGCAGCCTTGAAACGAAACTTATTTGCCACCGACTGCATACCGAAAACATATTTATCTATAACCGCCACGAAAAGGTCCAGTTTTATCGGATAATAATACACCAGTCCGGCTTTCGTCAGCCCGCAGGCTTTTCCGATTTCTACCTGACTTGCCTTCTCATAATTCATCTTGGCGAAAACGCGCAGGGCGTTTTCAAGCACTTCTTCACGGTTGGTTATCATGATAAAATTAAATTGATTGATATTTATCTTCCAAAGATAGGACATTATCTTGAGATACAGGTAAGAAACGCTGAAGAATCTTCCATATTCAGATAGATAGACCGACCGCGTCTGCATAACAGTGCGGTCGGTCTGTAATGGCATGGGTCATATCTTTATCCCTTTCGGGCGGTTTTCATTCTTTAACTGAAAACCCGGACGTCCGATGATGACACGGTCGGCAATTTCATTGCCCGATGGACTTCGTTCATTCATTGGGTTGCGAATCCGGGGAGCTTCCTCGGTGTGCTGTGGCGGCACGTTCCGTACACCTTCCGAAACCGTCTTGACCTCCTGCCCGTCGTTCTCCTTTTCGGCGACTTCCGGCGTTGGCGGTGCAAGTTCCAGCTGGATCTTGCGGTCAAGCGCGGCAAGTTCGGATTTCAACTGTTTCAGTTCGTCCTCCTTCTTCCACACCTTGCCCGCTATCTCCTGCAACTGCGGAATCTCCTTTTCCAGCACCTCATTCTTCGCCTTGTACTGGTCGATGATGGACGGAATCCTCTCCAAAGCGTTCAGGAAATTGCGTGCGGCAGCCACCGGGTCAGCCATCGCCAGATGCCCGTTGTTGTAGGTGTACTTGTAGTTTCCCTCCACCACAAAGCGGTTGTCGGTAAACTCCAATCCTTCTTTGAGCATCCTTTCGCTGACCACCTTTATCGGAAAACCGTAAAGTTCTCCGACAGGCTTGTACAATCCACCCGTCGTGGCGTTCTTGGCGATTTCCTGCAAACGCTTTCCGATAACCTTTTCATCGGTAGAATCCATGCCATCCACCTTGACTGTATTCAGGCGGTTGCCTTCCTTGTCGGTCTGCACAACGGAAAGAAAACGGTTCCAGTCTTCCGTCATGGCTTCGATGACCACCGTATTGTTACGCAGTTCTCCTGTTTTGGATTCCAGCTTGAACTCCGAATCGCGCTTGCCCTTGTTGAACGACTTGCGTTCCCCTTCGAGCGAGGCGATGCGCTTCTCTAATTTCGCTTTGTCGAGCAGATCGGTATTGCCGGAGAGCAGTGCCATGTATTCCGAGAAGTTCATGCCCGATTTCTCGTCCATAGCTCCCTCGTCGATGGTACGTGCGCCCATAGCCCCGCTTTTGAGCTGCGATATGAACGTCTGCTTGCAGTGCAGCAGGTTGAACTTGTAGCTGTCCAACGACTTCTCCACGGCGTAGATGATGACATCCACGTTGTTCCCGGCAAAATGCTTGGCAATCTCGTTCCCGGCTCTAACTCCTCGTCCGTCACGCTGTTGCAGGTCGGACGGACGCCACGGTGTATCGAGGTGATGGATTGCAACACACCTTTTTTGCGCATTTACGCCCGTTCCGAGCATAGAGGTGGAACCGAACAATACACGCACCGTCCCGGCGTTCATCGCATCTATCACCGCCTTGCGAGCCTTGTCGGTCTTGCACTCCTGAATGAAGCGCACCTCGCTTGCCGGTATGCCGTAGTCCTCCGTCAGTTTCCGCTTTATCTCGCTGTACACGTTCCACCCGTCGCCCGGCTGGTATGTCCCCAAATCCGAGAAAACGAACTGCGTTCCCTTGTGCGCGTCGTATTTGTGGTAATATTCTGCAATCATCTTGGCACAGTGGGAAGCCTTGTTGTCGGGATGGTCATCGTAATGCGGGTCTATCATGCGCATGTCCAATGCCATCTTCCGTGCGTAATCGGTGGCGATAAGCATCTTTGCCTTCTCCTCCGTTTCAGACAGCGGCATTCGGCCCAGCAACGTCGCGTCGCCCGTCTTCGCAAATTCCATCAGTTGTTTGATGAAATATTCTTGGTCGGGCGTAGGCGGTATATTGTGAAGTATCTCGTTCTTGTGCGGACGGTCCACGCCAACGTCTTCCGCCGTGCGGTAATCGGTGATCTCGTTGTAGAAGGCCGCAAGCTCCGGAACTTTGATAAAATAGCGGAAACGCTCCTTCTGCACCACGTTGTTCGTCACGTTGAACTCGAAGTCGGTCGTCTTCTTGGCGAAAATCGCCGCCCATGCGTCGAAGCACCGGATATCCTGCCGTTCCAATTCCTTCGGACGCAGATATTTGAAGAGCAGGTACAGTTCCGTCAGACTGTTGGAAATGGTCGTGCCGGACAGGAACGTAGCCCCCAAGTCCTTGCCCGTGCGCTCCTGTATGGTTCGGATGGCAAAGAGCATATTCAGGGCTTTCTGGCTTCCTTCACTATTACCCAATCCCGCCACGCGGTCATGCCGGGTATTGAAAGTCAAGTTCTTGAATTGATGGCTCTCGTCAATGAAGATATGGTCGATGCCCATCTGCTTGAAGTCCACTACGTCATCTGTACGCGATTGGATGGCGTGTTCCACCTTCTCCAGTTTCGCCACAAGGTTGTGCTTGCGCTTCTCCAGTCCTTTCAGCATCGCCCGCGACACGTTCTTGCCCTGCTGCCGCAGGACTTCGAGGTTTTCCTCCACCGTGTCAAGCTCCGCTTGCAGGATGCGCTGCTGCAACTCCGGTGACTGCGGAATCTTGCCGAACTGGTCGTGCGACATGATGACGCAATCGTAGTCGTTGTTCTTGATGTTGTTGAAGAAGCGCACGCGGTTGGCGGTCGAGAAGTCCTTTTCCGAAGCGTAGAGGATGCGGGCATTCGGATAGGCAGCCTGATAGGTGGCGGCAATCTCCGCGACATTGGCTTTCAGCCCGATAATCATAGGCTTGTGCGCCAGATTCAGACGCTTCATCTCATGCGCTGCAATGCACATTATCAGCGTTTTACCGGTTCCCACCTCGTGGTCGCAGATCCCGCCGCCGTTCTGTTTGAGCATCCAGACGCAATCCATCTGCGACGGGTAAACACTTTGAATACCCCGGCTTGCCAATCCTTTCAGATTGAGGTCGGGAAAGGTCTGGTGCGAGCCGTCGTACTTCGGGCGCACGAAACAGTTGAACTTGCGGTTATACATCGTCGTGAGCCGTTCCTTGAACTGCGGCGACTGCTCTTCCAGCCATTCCGAGAACCCGTTGCGGATTTCGTCAATCTTGGCGTTGGCGAGCTGTATGCCCTCGCTGTCGCGCACCTTGATGTCATTGCCATGCTCGTCCTTGCCGATGGACTTCATCATGTCGGGACAGGTATTGTGCAGGGCGTGTTTCAACAGGTGCATACCGTCATAGTTCCGGTAATAGCCCTTCACTAAAAACTCGTCCGTGATTTTCATGGTGCGGTAGCCGCACGCCACCGAAAACTCATCCATGCTTGCGGAGTAGGCGATTTTCACGTCCGTGTCGAAAAGATGGCTCATGTAGGCGGCATACACGCCCGTCGGAATCCAGCGTTCCCCGAAGTTGAAGTCGAGGTCCTCAAAGGCGATACGCTGCGGCTCGGCTTCCTTCAAAGCCTCCAACGCCTCCTTAACCTCCGGCAGCCGTTCACTTTCGGGATTGCCGCCCATCCATGCCTCAATCCGTTCCGCCTTCTCTATCACGTTCCCCGCGATGAACCTGTCCTTTATCTCGTAACCGGTTACGAGCGGGTTGTAGAAGACCCGCCCTTTGAGGGCGTCAAGCAATCCCTCCTCCGTGCTGTCGGTGATCTCCCGCATATAGTCGAGATTGACCGTGCCGAACTTGTTGAGCGATGCGGAGAGTGCCTCTTCGGGAGAGCTTACGTTGGCATAGCTCTCCACAGAGAAGGAAACGGGACGCTCGAAAATGTCCGCCTTGACGAACCTGCCGTCCTCCGCACGTTCCAGCGAAAGGATGTCGCGCCCTCCGGCATCCATCATCACCAGTTTCACGTTCTGTCTGGCGTTGAGGTTGCCGTAGCGCATGACAAACTCGTCGTAGCAGGTGTTCAGGTGTTCACGCCACACGGGATTTGCCTCGCGCCTGTTCGTTTCATAGCGGTACAGCCGCTCGTATGCGTCACGGAGCGACACATACAGCAACGCCTTCTCCTTCTGGAAGCCCGTTAGTCCGAGTGGATGGAATGTCGCGCCGTAGGGCGTGATGTCCTTCAGATAACCGATGTCGCGTGCCCTGCTTGCCACCAGCGAGCCTTCACGCAGGTGCATTTCCGGCGTGCGGTGGTAGGGGCGCGGCATAAGGTCAGGGGCTTCCTCCTTCGGCTTTTCCGGTTCAATTTCAGGGAAAAGTGAAGTGGCTGCCTGCTCACTTGGGCTATTGTCCGTAACGGGAATGGGAGTTGCCTCCGGCTGTGCTTCAGTCTGTTGTGCCGTTTCCTTCTCCGGTTTGTTATCAAACGAAGGCACAAAGGCAGGATTCAGCGTGTCCTTGACACCCGACTTTTTCAGTTGTTCCTGTCTGTGCCGTTCCGCTTCAAGACGTAGAGCCTTGCGCCGCTCCGGCGTCAGGCTCATCATCGTTTCGTAGAAGCCGTTGATGGGCGGATTGGTGTCCCAGTCCAGCGTGGCGTAAATATCATCAGGGTCGCTTTGTTTGACGATATTATCCGGCTTTGCCTCCTTGCTTCCGGTTGCAGGCTTGACGGTTTCAATGGGAGGCGCGGCGGT
Source organism: Bacteroides sp. L10-4 (assembly GCF_013373675.1). Lineage (NCBI taxonomy): Bacteria > Pseudomonadati > Bacteroidota > Bacteroidia > Bacteroidales > Bacteroidaceae > Bacteroides > Bacteroides sp. L10-4. The sequence continues at coordinate 3,925 of NZ_JABXJH010000090.1, read as the reverse complement.
AACCTGCGGTTTCGGTTTGGGGACGGCGCGTTTTGCCGTGCTTTCCTTTTTCGACGCCTTTTTCTTCTTGGGGGATTCCGGCTTGCGGACTTCCTCCGTCATTCCCCAGAGGTCGAGCAGGGAGAGCTGCACGCCCGCCTGATAATTCGGTTTGCGGGGCTCTATCTCCGGCTTTTCCTCTATCAGTTGCGGTTTTTCGGTTCGGGCTTCTTCCGTCCGTGCCGTAATTGTCGCTTCCGGCTTCATGGCAGGCTGTTCCGGCTTGGTTTCAACGGCAACCGCTTTTCGCTCCCCCGCTTGCCCGATTGCGCCCGAATACAGGCGCATGGCAAGCCTCATGTGGCAGTCCTCGTCAAGCATACGGCGCAGGTCCTCCGCGATGCCTGCCGTCTTGCCATCGTGCGTATAGACCATAGCGGGCTTGCCGTAAGGGTCGGTGTCGAGTTTTGCGGTCGTATGCACGATACGTTCGGGATGGCTGATGAAATAGGCGTTGTCCGTCAGGTTTGTCTTCGTGTCCGTCTGTATCACGGTCATCAGCCGTTCGTCCTGCGACAGTTCCGTCTTGCGCAGGTTCTTTTGCAGTACGATAAGGTCGCTGCCCACCTCTGTCCCCGCATTGTCCGAAAACAGGTTGTTGGGCAGGCGTATCGCCGATACCAGATTCGCCTGACGGAACAGCTCGTCGCGCACGGAGGTCTTGGAACTGTTCAATACCCCCTGCGAGGTGATGAACGCCACGATGCCGCCGTCGCGCACTGTGTCCAGCCCTTTCAGGAAAAAATAGTTGTGGATGGCTTTTTGCGCCGAACGCCTGCCGAAAGATTCGCTCCTTTGAAACCCGGCGTCGAACACGGCTATGTCACCGAACGGGATGTTGGACACCGCCAAGTCGAAATAGTTGTTGAACGGCTTTTCGATTTTCTCAAAACCGTCTATGCGCATCTTTTTGTCGGGGTGGAGCTGCCGCAGGATAGTACCCGTGAGGAGGTCTTTCTCAAACGCCATCACATCCGCATCGGGACTGTGCCGCAGCACGGCGTCCACGAACACGCCGACACCCGCCGACGGTTCCAGCACGCGGGCTGGGCGGACGCTGTAATCCGCCAGCACATCGGCTATGGTGTCGGTTATCTCTTTCGGGGTGTAGAAGGCTGTCAGCACGGACGCTTTCAGCGAGTCCACATACCGCTTGTACTGCGTATCGTCCTTGCTGTTCCCGCGTACCAGCCTGTGCAGTTCCGCAGTAGGGGCAAACAGTTCGAGGTCGGATTTCGCCCAGTGGACGGCGTCCGTCAGTTCCCTTGCCGGGTTCAGGATACATTTCAGCCCGCCGAAACCGCAATACTTTTGAAGTACCGCACGTTCTTCGGGGGTTGCCGCTCTCCGTTCCCTGTCAAGGATGAATGCCGTCCGTATCGCCTCGATATTGTCCCGCAGCCGTTGTTTGCGGTTAAACGCCATACTCGTCGATATAAAGGACGATGGCCCCCGTCAGCTCCGTGTAGAGCAGGTCGTAATCGGGCGACAGGGCGAAATTGTCGTCCGCAAGGTCATAAATGGAGAATACGTTTCCGACAAGCGGAAGCAGTTTCCGGGTAAAGGATTCATGCTCCGCTTCCGGCACATCGTCGGCAAACTCGTTTTCCACGACTTCGCGCAGGATGGCGTACTTGGAGTAGCGAAGTCCCTCCGTCAGCGTGCGCATCGCCAGTTCCTGCGCACCGGCAGCAGGATAGCCTTCGAGCATTGCCCGTTCATACGTTCCGGCGGCACGGTCGGCGCGTTCACGGATGAAGGCTTCGTCGGTCGCCTGTTCAAACCTGTTTGTTCTGAGATAGTCCAGCAGGTACAGACCGTAGTAGGAGAAGTCGGTCTGACCCTCGTTTTTCTTCTTGTTGTTCATTACTTTGGAATTTAGTGGATTGATAATGATATGGATAATCGTCTGAAAAGGAGAAAGAAAAGGCACTCGGTATCCCTCCGAGTGCCACCACTAAATCCAAAGTATGAGTGTAATCCGGTATCGAAGAACAATTCATTACTCTGAACCAGTGGCAAAGTTACTCATTATTTTCTTCTTTTCGTAGGAGTAGGCTTACTTTTCCTTTCGGGGAACACCAAAGTCGTGTTGTAGTCCCCGTCAAAGGCTACTATGGCATCGAAGCTCTTTCCCTGCTTGCTTTTGAAGCCTTTGAGCAGCTTCGTGTGCCCGTCGGTGAGCAGGTCTTTGATCTCGTCATCGGTGAGGGTGCGGTTCGCCTTCAGCCTGAAGACGGGCAGCCCGCACTCCGCGTTGTCGCAGCGGACAACCTTGCCGTAGAACTGCATCGTGCCGGTTCCGCACTTGGGGCACTTGCAGCCGGAATCCCTGCGGGCGAACAGCTTGTCGCACGAGAGCAGTTCGGAAGTGATTTCGCGTGTGTAAGCCTCTATCTCCTTGCGGAAGGTGTCGGCAGGCAGCTCCCCGCGCTCAATGCGTGCCAGCTCCTTCTCCCATTCGCCCGTCATGGCGACGTCGGCGATGCGCATCGCCTTCACGACCGAATGGAGGGCAAGCCCTTTTTCAGTCGGCACAAGCGACTTCTTGCAGCGTTCCATGTAGCCGCGCTTGAAGAGCGTTTCGATGATGGCGGCGCGGGTGGCGGGCGTGCCGATGCCGCAGTCCTTCAAAGCCTGACGCAGCGCGTCGTCCTCTATCTCCTTGCCTGCCGTTTCCATAGCGGACAGCAGGGTGGCTTCGGTATGCAGCGGCTTGGGCTTGGTCTTGCCCTCCGTGATGGAGCAGCCTTTCAGCGGCAGCGTGTCGCCTTCCCGCCAGCCGGGGATAGCGGTTTCCTCCTTGTCTTCCACGCCATAGACGGCACGCCACCCGGCTTGCCTGATGATGCAGCCTTTTGTCACGAACTCCACTCCGGCACATTCCGCCGTGACGATGGCGGTGTCCTTGACGCATTTTTCGGAGAAAGCCTCGATCATGCGCCCGGCAATCATCTGATAGACGGTATTGTCTTCTTTGGAGAGGAACAGCGGCTTCTCGCCCGTGACGAGCAGGGCATGGTGGTCCGTCACCTTGTCGCCGTCCACGCTGCGGCGTGTCGGCACTGCCTTCGGATTGACTTTCTCTTTCCATTCGGGCAGGCTGCCGATGAAGGAGAGCAGCTTGGGGATTTCGGCGAACACGTCTTCGGGGATGTAGCGGCTGCCGGTTCTCGGATAGGTGACAAGTTTCTTTTCATAGAGCTTCTGCGCGATTTCAAGCGTATGTTCGGCGGTGAAGCCGTGTTTGGCGTTCGCTTCCTTCTGGAGAGTGGTCAGGTCGTAGAGAAGTGGAGTTTCCTCCGTCTTCTCCTTGCGTTCGGCTTTCGTGACGGTGGCTGTGCCTGCTCCCTTTACCTTATTATATAGTTCCGTTGCAGGCTCTTTCTCCTTCCATTTTTCGGAAGAGGAGAACTTCACGGTATCGCCGTCGCAGCCGTCGGTTGCGACATGGAGCTGCCAGAAGGCTTCGGGCGTGAAACGCCGGTTCTCCCAGTAACGTGCGCACACCATCGCCAACGTGGGCGTCTGCACCCGCCCGACGGAGTATGTGCCGTGTCCGGCGGCGATGGAGAGTGCCTGCGTGCCGTTGATGCCCACCAGCCAGTCCGATTCACTCCGCGCTTTGGCGGCAAGGTAGAGGTTGTCGTATTTGTCGCCCGCTTCGAGGTCGCGTAATCCCTCGCGGATAGCCTTGTCGGTGAGCGAGCTTATCCAGAGGCGCACGAAAGGCGTGGTGCATCCGGTGTAATGGTAGAGGGTAGGCTCGGCACTCGGCGCCTTGTCGTCTTGCGACGGTAGGTTTCCGAGAGCCTGCCCCCGAACCGTACGTACAAGTCTCCCTGTATACGGCTCTCCGTTGGTTTTCCTCATTTTAACGAACATG
>NZ_JABXJH010000009.1:0-90946 GCF_013373675.1 Bacteroides sp. L10-4 | reverse complement strand
ATGTACTCCAACTCCACACGTTGTTTCTTGGTAAGTTTTACTTCTGTGATTCTCATAGCTGTATCTTACCTTGGTATTATGCAAAAACCGTGCCAACATATGTACATTAATTTTTAGTAGCTACTTATATAATTAATTGTCACTAAATACTATTCACTGTTTTAGTCTTTATGATAAGACACCATATCGCCTTTATCATTACGATACATTTCTATATAATCCAAACAACTTGCTTTTTTAGCACCATTATAATGGAATACAAAGGTTCTTCTTCCATCACTAGAATCACAGCGTAAAGTAGATTCAGTTTGTTGTGTTACACGACCTACTACTAAAGGATTATATGGAGGAATCATAAACTCAAAAGTATCATTGTTGAATTTATAATAAATATCTCGGTGAGTTGGACTATCTATGGCCTTTTCTCCATTTCTCCATAGGCAATTTCTTGGCGAACTAAAATGATTATAATCTTTACCTGAACTAATTTTATGGGCTCGAATGAAATAATTCTTTATGTAACTACCATAATCTGAACACATTTGGATGTTCATCTTATAACCATTAATACCATAGTCCCGTTCTTCTGCTCCATAATATCCTTCTCCATACTTTACCATGTATGAGAACACTTTATCTGCAATACTGTAATTTCTGGATGGAATCTTATTTAAAAGACCATTTGAAAAATAATCTAATTCAAAGTCAATTTGGTATGTTCCTTTCATGTAAAGGAAAGCTGCAAGATAAATTGCTTCAGCTTCAAGGTCTTTAGTATTAAGTGATGTATATTTCTTAAGGTCAGCCACACTTTCTTTTACATATTGTTCTACAGGGTCTATTGAATTGTTATCCAAATGCAGAGTAGAAGCATTTGCTGTCTTAGATTTGCCATCATTCACACTCGAAGAAGCTGATTTTTCAACTTTCACTTCTTTCTTTTTCCCAAATAAAAAATCAAAAAAATCCATATTATTTATACGATTTAAAGTTTAACACTCTTTTTCGAATCTCCTTATAATTGAAGCGGCATTCATTTTGTAATAATTTAAATAAGATTTCAATATCATTATCTGTCAATGTTTCTTCTCCCGTACAGATAGCAGAATAAAACATAAATGCTATATATTTTGCCTGTTCATGTTTTTCTGCTACTATTTCTGCATATGTTTTGTCCTCTATTTCTGCGTAACCACCAGTGTTATTAGGTCTAATTGATGCATGTTGATAATATGTTAACGATTTCATATTATATTTCCACCCTGATGCATATGATATTTGTGAAGCAAGTTCATTACAGTAATGAGCATAATACATATCTGATATATATAGTAAATCAGGGTTTATGTGCATTGGTATTACCCACCTAGCGATAGTACTTAATTCTATTGAAGCCCTATTAACATATGCTTCTTGTTGAAAAATCTCATCCTTTGTTGTACAAGCTAATTTTGTTAAATACACAAAATAATATCTGTAGATTTTCCGACATAGTTCGATATGGTTCTTAGGACACATCAGCAGTAATAATCTAAAAGTATTTGCAGCCCCAGCTAATCCATAGTCACTATTCCAAAATCTATTAGGAAATTGTGATAACATAATTGTACTACGATAAAGATAGCTTAAACCGTCCTCTAACTTTTGTCCATAAATATATGTGCATGCTATGTCTGCAAGTATATAAGGGTGTTCTTTTTCTTTAAATTCAAAAATGATAGAGTTTAGGGCTATAATTGGAATCTCATATAATGCTAATGATATACCTTTAGTACGATACGGAGATATTATATCTTTAAATTGGGGATTATCATTTTGGGCATTTTGAATTTTACGCACATAACTATCTACATATGAATCATTAATACACAAACTTTTATCAATCATTATTACTTCATGCATCTCACATTCCATGTATTTATTGTGCATAAATAAGCCTAGTTCTTCAAGTAAAGAGGTTATATATTCATTTTGAATTCTATTTGTATAAAATTCAAACATCATGGGAAACAACCAGTTCTCGTTTTTCTCTTGAAAGCAAATAGGATATTCAGATGCAAAACCACTGAATGCAATAGGATCTGCAACTTGAATCTTTTTTAGAATCTCTTTTATAAATTGTTTTTCTTCCATATGTAAATCTTGCATCAATAAAAAAGCGCGAACCACAATGCCACACTCTTACTTGAAGGTCGTAGGAAACCTCGGATACAGATGTAACAATAGCAGCCCACGCTATAGCGTGAGAACCACTATGCCATCCTTGTATCCTAATTTGAAAATTTCCTACGTTTTCAAGTACAAGATAAGCATAACGCTTCTTCTTTTTCTCTTATGTCTTGGATAGAGTTACCCCTAACCAACTGCAAATTTACAAAAAAGTCGTAATAATAAGCCTTGTATGGGCAAATTATTACGACTTGATGAGTATTTTAGAGTTTCAACCCTCGATTTTGTCTTCTGCTTGTAGGTAATCCCAATGCTTCCATAAACTCATCTTTTTTGCATCTGAACCAAGAGTGATGCGAAACGCCATCGATTTTAAGGTCAAATCTTCCCTCTTTATCTTCTTTGAGTGAGCAGACCGCACCATCGGCTGAAAACGATTGGTTAAACATCGTTGAATAGAGTTTACCTTTAACGGGGATTTCCTTAAAAGTGCATAACACCTTAACATTGGGACTTATGTGAAATTGAGCAAATGGGTTTCTCGGCACCAATCCGTTGTAGTGGGCACGCATAACAACACCCTTGAGCCACATACAATTTGCCCAGATACTGCCATTCTGCAAACCTCTGTCTGTTGCGAGGAATACCGCAAACTCCTTGATAAAGTCGGGAGTCAGCTCAATCATAGACATATCGTTACGCTTGTAATTCGCCTTGATGAATGCTGCAACATGGTTTCTTGCCCGTACTCTTGACATATAAGTTGCTATCACTCGGTCTGTACCTACACGTTTCTTGAATGTGGCATTATCCTTATCAAATGCCCCGAGCAGTGTTTCATATTCTGTTCCGATGCCTTGATAGGCATTGCGTACCATTTCGGCAGTTACATAGGCTTCTCTATCCGACAGGCGTTGATAGTGTTTGATGATTTGAGCCTTGATGTTATCCAAAGCAAGATTAAGTTCCCTTGCTTCCTTGCTCTTACCTTTGGCTCTGTTGCCTTTTACATCCTAAAGCTCTTTTGCAATGGTACGCTTACAACTGAATTGGGCTACTGAGCCGTTAATTGTCACTCGTCCCATGATGGGAACAATACCATTTTTCTCCTTGCTTGCGTTCACGTAGAACAGCACCTTAAATGTACTTCGCATAATCCAATCTTTTCTTGGTTACAAAATTATTTATTAGCTAGTTATACATTGATACGCAATATGATGAAGAACTATGAAATGTGACGACAAAAAGAAAAATCTTACTCTTTTTCGGGTAACGATTAGGCAACCGTTCTATTTCATTACCTTGCGTTTCTTTGCTAAATTGCTATTTCCCGTATTTCCGAGATTTTCAGCGTAATGCGTTTATTATCAGTGCAGGATGCACTATTATTCCGATTTCGGTTGATTATTCCAGCGTTTTTTCGTATGTTTGTCCGCAAATATTAACTAAACTCGATAACTTATGAAGACTTTGAATTATGTGAAGATATTGCTGTTATGTGTATTTACGATTGGATTGGCGTCTTGCGGGGATGATGTGTATTATACCATGCAGAATAGTGACGACAAATTGTGTGAAAGGACATGGATAGAAGAATATCAGACAGAAAACAAAGATGGAGTTGAAGTGTTATGCAGCCATCAGTTAAAGTTTGCTAAGGTTGATAATTCCGGACAGGAGATTTGGGAGTATTATCGTAGAGGGGAGTCCCGCCCCTATGAAACGGTTTCACGTACTTTTACCTGGAAATGGATGGACAAGTCTATGGAGGGGCTGGCGCTGAATTACGGTGCAGGTGAAATCAAGTATTTTGATAATGTGTGGGTGCGTGAGCATTATTTATCCGGTAAGCTGGATGGAGTAGTTGTAATGATGATAGATGCTAATTATAAATAAAGTATGATATATGAATAGTATGTTGAAATATGTAAAAATGCTGTTGTTGTTTGTCCTTGTATTAGGATTGACATCATGTGATAATGAGGATGAAACAGAATATAATCTGCCCGGTGAATGGTATACTTCTGAAGAAATAGACTTCGGGGCATATACTTGGGGCAGAGGAACGGTTATGACCTTTAATGCACGCAACCAGGGTACTATCGGTTCATACGGTGATCCGAATTATTTGCTCTTCAGATGGAATTGGGTCAGCGGGGCCTACAATCTAATGGAGTTGGAATTTTATGATGATGGTAGCATGGCCTATATTGAAGGGGCCATGGCTGATTCTTATTCTTTCAGTGATACTTGGTATAATAGCTGGAGGGAATATCAAGATGATATTAATGGACAGCCTTTCCGTATGCGTCGGCAATGACATATTTAAGCAAGCACGTCAATAAAAGAGGGATGTGTCAAAACCCTCTTTTTAACAAAATCACCCCTGTCACAGATATCTGTGACAGGGGTGATTTTCATATTTTTGGTGTTTTGGCACATCCCTTTTTTGTGTTTTAGCTTTTTACTTGTTCTTCAAGACCAGCTTCTTGAACTCTCCCGGATAAGGTGTTTCAAACCGCATCAGCTCTCCCGTAACGGGATGATAGAAACAAAGCTTGAAAGCATGCAGGGCCAAGCGTCCGATAGGATTTACGTCTTCCAGTCCATAGCGTCCGTCACCGATGATGGGATGCCCCAAATCCTGCATGTGTACACGTATCTGATTCTTGCGTCCGGTCTCCAGATTCAACTCAACGAGGGAATATCCATTGGCGCGCTTGATGGTACGGTAGTGTGTAATGGACTCTTGCCCTCCATCATCTGTCGGGCTGGAGTATACATACAGCTTACGGTCCGTCAACCAAGAAACCACGGTTCCTGCATCTTTTTCCATCTCGCCGACCACTACGGCTACGTATCGCCGGTCTGTTACAATGTCATGCCAGTTATCGCGTAGTGTACGTTGGGTCTTCTCGTCTTTGGCAAACATCATCAAGCCGGAGGTGTCACGGTCCAGGCGATGCACAATATATACGCGGTGCTGCCTGCCCGAGCGTTGTACGTATTCATTCAAGATGGTATAGGCTGTACGTTCTTTTTGTCTGTCGGTATTGACGGACAGCAGTCCCTGCATTTTTTCTATCACGATAATGTAGGCATCCTCGTATACAATCTTCATCAGTTTATGGTTGAACTCCTTTCGTCCCTTTTCGCGGCTGATTTGTACTTTCATACCCGGTTTCAGGGGGAAATTGTATTGTGTAGTGATAACGCTGTCTACATATATGATGCGTTTGCTTAGCAATGATTTCAGCTTGGTGCGGCTGGCATCCGGCATTTTTGCTGCCAGAAACTCCATGAGTTCCATCGGTTCCTTCACCATGTAGTCCGTATATTGCGTGCGGGCTCTTGCTGTGATTTTTTCTTTTGCCACGTTTTTAGTAATTAAACGGTTGATGATTATTGATTGGTTCTCAGTTCGAGAAGTACTACATTCTCCACGTGGTGGGTATGCGGAAACATGTCTACCGGTTGAACGGCCTTTACTTTATATTTCGCATCGAGCAGTTGCAAATCGCGCGCCTGCGTAGCCGGATTACAGCTGACATATACGATGCGTTTGGGCTCTGCAAACAGAATGACATCCACTACATCCTGGTGCATTCCGGCACGGGGAGGGTCGGTGATGATGACATCGGGACGGCCGTATTGGTTGATGAAGTCTTGTGTCAGCATGTCTTTCATGTCTCCGGCAAAGAACAATGTGTTTTCAATTCCGTTAATCTCGGCATTGACCTTGGCGTCTTCAATGGCTTCGGGCACATACTCTATGCCGATTACCTGGCGTGCTTGCTTGGATACGAAATTGGCAATGGTGCCCGTACCGGTATAAAGGTCATAAACAAGCTCGTTACCGGTCAGTCCGGCAAAGTTGCGCGCTACCTTGTAGAGGTTGTAGGCTTGCTCGGAGTTGGTCTGATAGAAAGATTTGGGGCCTACCTTGAAGCGCAGTCCCTCCATTTCCTCGAAGATGTGGTCTTTCCCCTTGAAGGTGTGTACCTCAAGGTCGGTAATGGTATCGTTACACTTATTATTAATAATGTATAGCAGGGAAGTGATTTCAGGGAATGTATCTGCTATGTATTGCAGCATTTGCTTGAACAGAGCCATTTCCTCCTCTTTCTCTATCTTGCAGATGAGGATTACCATCAGTTCGCCGGTGGTAGAGGTACGCACAATCATATTGCGTAGCATTCCTTCATGCGTACGCAGGTTGATGAAAGAATAGTTGTGCCGGTAGGCATAGTCGCGTACTGCATTGCGGATGCGGTTGGATATATCATCCTGCAACCAGCACTTCTCTATGGCAAGCACTTTGTCGAAAGCATTGGGAATATGGAAGCCTACGGCATTCATCTGTTCGTACACTACATTCTGCTGAACCTCTTCCGTCGTCAGCCAACGTTTGTTGGAAAAAGTGTACTCCAGCTTATTCCGGTAGAACTGAGTTTTTTCTGAACCTAGTATCGGAGAAATTTCCGGCAATTCTATTTTGCCGATGCGGGTGAGGTTGTCCGTTACTTGTTTTTGCTTATACTTGATTTGCTCGGAATAGGGGAGAACCTGCCATTTACAACCGCCGCATACACCATAATGTTGGCAGAATGGAGTTGCCCGTACTGCCGAATATTCATGGAATTTCACTGCTTCGGCTTCAGCATAATGATGCTTTTTTCTCTTAATTTGCAGGTCAACTACGTCGCCGGGGACGACATATGGTACGAAAACCACCAAATCATTGACTTTTGCGATGGCTTTTCCTTCGGCAGCCACATCCGTAATTGTCACCTTCTCCAATAGGGGAAGTTCTTTTCTTTTTCTTGCCACTTTTACACCAGTCTAATAAATTCTTCGGCAAAAATAGGCATTTTTTTCGGGATTTCTCTCTATGAAATGAAATATTAAAGATTGCAATGTCGAAATTGCATTTTAGCATAAAGTTTTTTCTGAAAAAGTTTTCTAGTCTGCGAAATATACTTAGATTTGCGAACAGAAAAGAGAAAATCACTATCAAAAACTTTAAATTTATATTATGGACAAAAAAAGAGTTTATACCTTTGGTAATGGCCAGGCAGAAGGAAAGGCCGATATGAGAAACCTTTTGGGTGGAAAAGGTGCCAACCTTGCAGAAATGAACCTTATAGGGGTTCCGGTTCCTCCGGGCTTTACAATAACGACAGAAGTTTGTACGGAATATTATGAAATGGGGCAGGAGAAAGTCGTTGCTCTGTTGAAGAATGAAGTTGAACAAGCCATTGCCCATGTGGAGACGCTGATGCGTTCCAAATTCGGTGATGTGGAGAATCCGTTGCTGGTTTCCGTACGTTCGGGTGCACGCGCTTCTATGCCGGGCATGATGGACACTATCCTGAATCTTGGCTTGAATGACGAAGTGGTGGAAGGCTTGACACGCAAGACAGGCAACGCACGTTTTGCATGGGACTCTTACCGTCGTTTCGTGCAGATGTATGGCGATGTGGTGCTGGGTATGAAGCCGGTGAACAAGGAAGACGTAGACCCGTTCGAAGCTATTATAGAAGAGGTGAAACATGCCAAAGGCGTGAAGCTGGACAACGAGCTTGAGGTGGAAGACCTTAAGGAACTCGTGAAGAAGTTCAAGGCTGCCGTAAAAGAACAGACCGGAAAAGACTTCCCGACTTGTGCCTACGAGCAGTTGTGGGGTGCCGTTTGTGCCGTATTCAATTCCTGGATGAACGAACGTGCCATTTTGTATCGTAAGATGGAGGGAATTCCTGACGAATGGGGTACTGCCGTAAGCGTTCAGGCGATGGTGTTCGGTAATATGGGCGAGAGCTCTGCTACGGGTGTTTGCTTCAGCCGCGATGCTGCTACCGGTGAAGATCTTTTCAATGGCGAGTATTTGATTAATGCACAAGGTGAAGACGTGGTTGCCGGTATCCGTACTCCGCAACAGATTACAAAAATCGGTTCTCAACGTTGGGCTGAATTGGCTGGTGTAAGCGAAGAAGAACGTGTCAGCAAATATCCTTCCATGGAGGAGGCTATGCCGGAAATTTATAAGGAACTGGATGCTTTGCAGACGAAGCTCGAAAATCACTACCGTGATATGCAGGATATGGAGTTCACTGTACAAGAGGGTAAACTCTGGTTCCTCCAGACCCGTAACGGTAAGCGTACCGGAGCCGCTATGGTGAAGATTGCCATGGACTTGCTCCATCAAGGTATGATTGACGAAAAGACTGCATTGATGCGTTGTGAGCCCAATAAGTTGGACGAACTGCTCCACCCGGTATTTGACAAGACAGCTCTGAAGCAAGCCAAGGTATTGACCCGTGGTCTTCCCGCTTCTCCGGGTGCCGCTACGGGACAAATCGTATTCTTTGCCGATGATGCTGCCGAATGGCATGCTGCCGGCAAGCGTGTGGTGATGGTACGTATCGAGACTTCTCCGGAAGATTTGGCAGGTATGGCAGTTGCCGAAGGTATCCTGACTGCCCGCGGCGGTATGACTTCGCATGCGGCAGTGGTTGCTCGTGGTATGGGTAAGTGCTGTGTGTCCGGTGCCGGTGCCTTGAACATAGACTACAAGGCGCGTACAGTGGAAGTGGATGGTGTACTGTTGAAAGAAGGTGACTATATCTCCTTGAACGGAAGCACTGGTGAAGTATATAAAGACAAGGTGGAGACAAAAGCGGCTGAGCTGTCCGGTGACTTTGCGGAACTGATGGATTTGGCAGACAAATATACGAAGCTGCAGGTTCGTACCAATGCGGATACTCCTCACGATGCAGAAGTGGCACGCAATTTTGGTGCGGTGGGTATCGGCCTTTGCCGTACGGAGCACATGTTCTTCGAAGGCGAGAAGATTAAAGCCATGCGCGAGATGATTCTGGCAGAAAACGCCGAAGGACGTCGCAAGGCTTTGGCTAAGATTCTACCTTACCAGCAAGCTGACTTCAAGGGTATCTTCAAGGCAATGGCTGGTTGTCCGGTGACTGTACGTCTGCTCGACCCTCCTTTGCATGAGTTTGTTCCTCATGACCTGAAGGGACAGCAGGAAATGGCAGATACGATGGGTGTAAGCCTCCAGTATATCCAGCAACGTGTTGAGGCGCTTTGTGAGCATAATCCGATGTTGGGTCATCGTGGTTGCCGTTTGGGAAATACATATCCTGAAATTACACAGATGCAGACGCGTGCCATCTTGGGTGCTGCTTTGGAATTGAAGAAGGAAGGCGCCGAACCCCATCCTGAAATCATGGTTCCTCTGACCGGCATCTTGTATGAGTTCAAGCAGCAGGAAGAAGTGATTCGTGCTGAGGCTGCCCAGTTGTTTGAAGAAGTGGGTGACAGCATCGACTTCAAAGTAGGTACAATGATTGAGATTCCGCGTGCCGCCTTGACTGCCGACCGCATAGCTTCCTCTGCCGAGTTCTTCTCATTCGGTACGAACGACTTGACTCAGATGACATTTGGTTATTCACGCGACGATATCGCTTCCTTCCTCCCGATTTATCTGGAGAAGAAGATTCTGAAAGTAGACCCGTTCCAGGTACTCGACCAGAATGGTGTAGGACAGTTGGTGCGTATGGCTACTGAAAAGGGACGTGCTATCCGTCCGGATTTGAAGTGCGGTATCTGCGGCGAACATGGTGGTGAGCCTTCTTCTGTGAAGTTCTGCCACAAGGTCGGTTTGAATTATGTCAGCTGTTCTCCGTTCCGTGTGCCCATTGCACGTCTGGCTGCGGCTCAGGCTGCCATCGAAGGCTGATATTTGATAATGTAATGTATTGATAAATAATGTTTTGTATGGGTTTATAGCGCTGAGGATGTGCTGTAAACCCATATTTGTTTTATCTGCATTCTAAGCACTTTATACAGGGTTTTGCTTTGGAAGGTTTAGAAATATTTTGTAATTTTGCAATGTTCGGTTTAGAAAGAAGTTTAGAAGTTTGATAAACTGTAAATCAAAATATATGGCTACATTTAGAACTTGTGTGCAGAAGCAGCGTAAAGATGGATTCTATCCGGTGTATATACATGTCACACATCTGAAAAAGAGTATGTGGTTCGTGAATATGAACTACGATATTTAAGGTGCGGGGGTGGGGCTTTCCATCACCAAATCTATTGTGGGACACTATGGGGAAGGTATATCACGTTGCCTGCTGGTATTGAATACAAAGAGTACGGTAAATTTTGATTTGCCAGTCTAAGGCTCAATCGGCCATTTTCTTCAATTTTTTGAAGTGGTGGATTACTTCCAGATAGTCGCGGTCGGTGCAGGCATTGAATTTATTCCATAAGTCACCCATTACAACAGCACCACCGAATCCGTAATTCTTAATCTCCAGTATGTTGTCGGGAGTAATGCCTCCCAAGGCCATGACTTTACTGTCTATAATCTTACTTTTCCCTGCTTGCCGCAATTCCTCGGCAGTGAAGCCGGATGTGACTCCGGACTTTGTGATACAATTATATATCGGGCTTAAGAACAGATAGTCATAGAAATGCTTCTTGTTTTGCACTTCGTCCAGTGAATGGCAGGTACAACTGATGTGGCCTGAATAGTCGTGAGGTTCTTTGGGGTTGCGGGTGTTTAGATGAATTCCCATCAGGCTGAACTCTTCCTGCAGGTAGAAGTGCTCATGAGTAATGATGCGCTTATGATATTTTTTAGGTATCAGTGTTAAAAGCCGTTCTGAATACATGGCGGGAGTTTCTGGCTTCCTCAGATGTAGAATATCCAGCCCCTCTTCGAATAGTGCCGTGATAATCTTGTCTTCTTCCACAAAAAATGTGGGTGCTGTTACTACGATGAGTTTCATTTTTATTGTTAAACTTTTAAGTTTAGCAAAGTTAATGAATACTTATGGTAGAAGCCAAAGAATTTCTTTAAAATATGTTAGATGACTGCTTTAAACAAGAAAACGCCTTCTTGAGTTTTTATAATTCAAGAAGGCGCCCTTCACATGGCTTTATGAGACCTTGTCGGTTTATTTGAATCTTTTGCCTAACGCATCCCAATCAATGATGCCCCATAACTCGTTTATGTGGTCGGCACGGCGGTTCTGGTAGTCAAGATAGTATGAATGTTCCCATACATCGAATCCGAGTAGCGGAACAAGACCGGCACGTACTGGGTTACTACCATTGGCTTCTTTGGTGATGTGGAGTTTGCCGTTTTTGTCGGCAGACAACCAAGCCCATCCGGAGCCGAACAATCCGACAGCTGCTGCGTTGAATTCCTTCTTGAAATTCTCAAAGCTGCCGAAGTCGCGTTTGATGGCTTCTGCCAGTTTACCGGTAGGCTCGCTGTGGGCAGGCTTCGGGGCAAACTGCAAGAAGTATAGTGTGTGGTTCAACACCTGTCCTGCATTGTTGAAGATGGCACCGTCCGGTGCTGTGGCGACAATGGTCAATAGATCCTTGCCTTCGAATTCTGTTCCCGGAACGAGATTGTTGAGGTTGTTCACGTAGGTTTGCAGATGCTTGCCATAGTGGTAATCTATGGTTTGCTGACTGATTACGGGTTCCAGTGCATTGTTGGCATAGGGAAGTTTTGGCATTTCGTAAGTCATAACTGTTGTCATTAAAATCGTTAATATTGTATTCATAAGTTTCAATTATTAAATTTTGGAACTTTGCTATATAAACACTATAACCTGTGGAAATGTTCGTACGTCTCCGAAGCTTTTTTTATCTTTGCCTCCGTAAAAACAAAGGAAGAAAAAATATTATCATTTTAAGATTATACGGATATGCCCGATTATATAGAGGAACTGAACGAGGGACAGCGGAACGCGGTGCTGTACAACGATGGTCCGTCATTGGTGATAGCCGGTGCCGGTTCAGGAAAGACGCGTGTGCTGACCTATAAGATTGCTTATCTGCTGGAGAATGGCTACCAGCCTTGGAACATTCTGGCATTGACCTTTACCAACAAGGCGGCGCGCGAAATGAAGGAGCGTATAGCCCGTCAGGTGGGGCCGGAGAGGGCACGCCATTTGTGGATGGGAACCTTTCACTCCTTGTTCCTGCGCATTCTGCATGTCGAGGCCGGGCATATCGGCTTCACTTCGCAGTTTACCATTTATGATACGGCGGATAGCAAAAGCCTGATACGTTCCATTATCAAGGAAATGGGGCTGGATGAGAAAGTGTACAAGCCGGGGATGGTGCAGGCTCGTATTTCGAACGCCAAGAATCATCTGGTTTCTCCTGCAGGCTATGCCAATAACAAGGAGGCTTACGAGGGAGACCGCGCAGCAAAGGTTCCGGCGCTTCGCGACATCTACCAGAGATATTGGGAGCGTTGCCGGCAGGCAGATGCAATGGACTTCGACGATTTGCTGTTCTACACATTCCTGCTGTTCCGGGACTACCCCGAGGTGTTGGCGCGTTATCAGGACCAGTTCCGCTACATTTTGGTAGATGAGTATCAAGATACCAATTTTGCACAGCACAGTATCGTGCTGCAACTTGCCAAGAACCATCAACATGTCTGTGTGGTGGGGGATGATGCACAGAGTATCTACTCCTTCCGTGGTGCCGATATTGACAATATTCTCTATTTTACGAAAGTATATCCCGATACGAAGGTCTTCAAGCTGGAGCAGAACTACCGTTCTACCCAGACCATTGTTCGCGCGGCCAACAGCCTGATAGAAAAGAACCAGTGGCAGATACGTAAGGAAGTGTTTTCAGAAAAGGAGAAAGGAGAAGCCATCGGTGTGTACCAGGCATATAGCGATGTGGAGGAAGGGGATATTGTGGTGAATAAGATAGCTGAGCTACGGCATGAAAAGCACTATGCCTACTCTGATTTTGCGATACTCTACCGTACCAATGCGCAGAGCCGTATCTTTGAGGAAGCCATGCGCAAACGCAGTATGCCTTACCGTATTTATGGAGGCTTGTCGTTCTATCAGCGTAAGGAAATCAAAGATGTCATCGCTTACTTCCGTCTGATAGTGAATCCCAATGATGAAGAGGCTTTCAAGCGTATTATCAACTATCCTGCACGGGGTATAGGAGATACGACAGTGGGAAAAATCATTGCTGCCGCCACCGGTCACAATGTCAGTTTGTGGACTGTGCTTTGTGAACCGTTGACATATGGCTTGAACTTCAATAAAGGTACGATGGGAAAGTTGCAGGCATTTCGTGAACTTATATCTGCCTTTATCACAGATGCTGCGGAAAAGAATGCCTGCGAGATTGGTGCCGACATTATTCGCCAATCGGGCATCATCAATGATGTGTGTCAGGACAACTCTCCCGAGAATCTGAGCCGTAAGGAGAATATAGAGGAGTTGGTGAACGGTATGAATGATTTTTGTGCCCAACGGCAGGAGGAGGGAAACCCGAGTGTGTTGTTGGGCGATTTCCTTTCGGAAGTTTCTCTTCTTACCGACCAGGATTCGGATAAGGATGGCGACGATGAGAAGATAACGCTGATGACTGTACATTCGGCCAAGGGATTGGAGTTCAGGAATGTGTTTGTAGTGGGGATGGAGGAGAACCTTTTCCCCAGTGGCATGGCGGGTGACTCTCCCCGGGCGTTGGAGGAAGAACGGAGGCTGTTCTATGTAGCCATCACACGTGCCGAAGAACACTGTTTCCTATCGTATGCAAAGACACGTTTCCGGTATGGCAAGATGGAGTTCGGCACTCCCAGCCGTTTCCTGAAGGATATAGATATGCGTTTCCTGCGCCTACCTCAGGATGTGGGAATGTTCCGCAGGGTAGAGGATGAAGCCGCCGTTTTCCGCAGGGAGAACGCCAGAGGCTTTGCGCCTGATAGGGAAGATGTCCCGTATGGCGGAAGAGAGCGTGTATCTGTACGGCCGAAGCAGCAGATTATTGCACCGACCGTTCCACGTAACCTGAAACGGGTGGCGTCTTCTGCAAATATGGCAAATACATCGCCTTCTGCCAGTGGGTCGGCCAACCGTGTACAGCGAGGACAACTTATTGAGCACGAACGTTTCGGTCTGGGCGAAGTCCTGAAGCTGGAAGGCGAGGGAGACAATGCCAAGGCTACCATCCGCTTCAAGAATGCGGGGGACAAGCAACTTTTACTGCGCTTCGCGCGTTTCAAGGTTATTGGGTAGTGGAGTAATGCGAACCGATGGTTTCGTTTCAACTACTGATTCGCGTAAATTCCATTATAAAAAGAAGCGTCCTAAAAGGAGCGGTATCTGTTTTGCTAAGTCCTCAGGCAGGGCTTTTCAGACCCTTCGTTTGTTCGAATGGCTTTGTGAATGATAGAAAATATAAATAGAAGAATGACTGATAAAGATTTTACCCTTTTCCCTTCTCCCTGCTATATTATGGAAGAAGGATTGCTGAGGAAGAACCTCGCACTGATAAAAAGTGTGGCTGACCGTGCAGGTGTGGAGATAATCCTCGCTTTCAAATCATTTGCCATGTGGCGTTCCTTTCCTATTTTCAGGGAGTATATAAATCACTCTACGGCAAGTTCCGTCTACGAAGCCCGTCTGGCATTGGAGGAGTTCGGAAGCAAGGCGCATACGTACTCGCCGGCTTATACCGAGGCCGAATTTCCGGAGATAATGCGGTGCAGCAGTCATGTCACTTTCAATTCGCTTTCGCAGTTCCATCGCTTTTATCCGGCGGTGACGGCGGAAGGAAGCGGCATTTCCTGCGGTATCCGCATCAATCCCGAATATTCGGAGGTGGAGACGGAACTGTATAATCCTTGTGCGCCTGGTACCCGTTTTGGTGTGATGACCGACCAGCTTCCCGAAAAACTTCCGGCCGGTATTGAAGGTTTTCACTGTCATTGTCACTGCGAGTCTTCTTCCTACGAGCTGGAACGTACATTGGAGCATTTGGAAGGAAAATTCTCCCGCTGGTTCTCACAGATTAAGTGGTTGAATTTGGGAGGGGGCCATTTGATGACGCGCAAGGATTATGATGTAGAGCATCTTGTCCGCCTATTGAAGGGTTTTAAGGAACGCTATCCGCATCTTCAAATCATTCTTGAACCAGGTTCTGCTTTCACCTGGCAGACCGGTGTGCTGAGCTCGGAAATAGTGGATATCGTGGAAAACCGCGGCATTCGTACCGCCATCCTCAATGTTAGCTTTACGTGCCATATGCCTGATTGCTTGGAGATGCCCTACCAGCCTGCGGTGCGTGGAGCGGAAATGGGCGATGCGGGCCCTTACGTCTATCGCCTTGGAGGAAACTCCTGCTTGAGCGGCGACTATATGGGACTGTGGAGTTTTGACCATGAACTGCAGATAGGGGAGAGAATCGTCTTTGAAGACATGATACATTACACCACTGTAAAGACGAATATGTTCAATGGAATTCACCATCCGGCCATTGCAATGTGGACAAAAGAAGGGAAATCAGAAGTTTTCAAGCAATTTTCTTACGAAGATTATCGTGGGCGAATGAGTTGATAATCAAAAGTATAATTGTATACGTAACAAAATGTGCATTTTTTGAATGAAAAAAAGTCTGCGGAATGTTTGCAGGTTTAAGGAAAATATCTACCTTTGCATCCGCAATCGCGGAAATAGCTCAGTTGGTAGAGCATAACCTTGCCAAGGTTAGGGTCGCGAGTTCGAGTCTCGTTTTCCGCTCAAGACAGTTTAGATTGCAATTACCTATGCCCAGGTGGCGGAATTGGTAGACGCGCACGTTTCAGGTGCGTGTGCCGAGAGGCATGCAGGTTCGAGTCCTGTTCTGGGCACCAAGGTAAGGCGGTCGGTTCTTTGAATTGTTGAAAGTAAGTTGGAGAGGTGGCGGAATTGGTAGACGCGCTACTTTGAGGGGGTAGTGGCAATTATGTCGTGGGAGTTCGAGTCTCCTTCTCTTCACGCTTTTATACATTGCGGAAATAGCTCAGTTGGTAGAGCATAACCTTGCCAAGGTTAGGGTCGCGAGTTCGAGTCTCGTTTTCCGCTCTTCAGATGTATTGAAGATGGCTTATGCCCAGGTGGCGGAATTGGTAGACGCGCACGTTTCAGGTGCGTGTGTCGAGAGGCATGCAGGTTCGAGTCCTGTTCTGGGCACTTTACTCCTCAAAAAAGGAGAGTCATCCAATGCGGAAATAGCTCAGTTGGTAGAGCATAACCTTGCCAAGGTTAGGGTCGCGAGTTCGAGTCTCGTTTTCCGCTCTTTTTCAGATAGAAAATCCCGCAAGCATTATTCAGTGCTTGCGGGATTTTTTCATTGTATAGAACTGGAACGAGTCCGAAGTTGTTGTTACTGTTTCTGTAATGACAATCCGAGCATCATTCCGTCGTAGCTGTTGGCCAGCGATCCGATACTCTTCAGGGTGGAGTTGCTGCTTTTGCTGGAGAGGAAGGTTATCAGTTTTAATAGTTTGTCTGATTCGAACAGCAAGTCCATAGTTTTGGAGGTAGCGTTGACCTTGGCATTCATACCTATCAGCTTGGCGAATTTCAAGTTGACCTTTTGGGTGGATGCATTGTAGGAGTAGCTTCCCTTCATACTCTTTTGTCCTACTTTGGCACTGAATGTGAATGACATTTGTCCGGCTTTGATACCTGCTTTTGCAAGTTGTTCGTCCAGTTTCTTTTCTGCGGCTGTGGCGGCAACGGTACCGCCGGCTTTCTGCAACAGGTTGTCCGATTCAAATTCAATGGCAGAGCCGGTGTACGACCAAGTGCCGGTCATATTCGCTGTTGACTTGCCGGTTACAACATTTACCGCCTTCTCTATATTTTCTTTGTTGAACAAATCCTTGATGGATTGTGCGTGACTATTGCTAGTCAGCAACAGTGCGGCAACAAAAAGCTGCCAAAAAACTAATCTTTTCATTTTACTTGTTTCTATTATTTGCTATTTAGGCTTTTGTTGATACTTTCGATATAGTCCAGCAGCTCTTTCCGTCCCATGCGGTTCTCGGAAGAGGTGATGAAGTAGGGGGGTAGCTCTTCCCATTGTTCCTTCAATTGTTTTAGGTATTCGTTGATGTTGGTGTTCAGTCTGCCGCCTTTCAGTTTGTCGGCCTTTGTGAAGACGATGGCAAAAGGTACAGCGTTTTCGCCCAACCATTCCGTAAACTCGAGGTCGATGGCTTGGGGAGCCAGCCTGCTATCTATAAGAACAAACAGACAGGTCATCTGTTCGCGTTGCAGTATGTAACTTTCAATAATGCGCTTGATTTGTTCCTGCCCTTTCTGTCCCCGTTTAGCGTAGCCATACCCCGGAAGGTCTACAATGTACCAGCTCTTGTTGATGAGGAAATGGTTGATGAGCATGGTCTTTCCCGGTGTGGCAGAGGTCATGGCAAGTCCTTTCCTTCCGGTCAGCATATTGATGAGACTGGATTTTCCTACGTTGGAGCGCCCGATGAAAGCATATTCGGGAAATGTACCTGCGGGGCATTTCTGCACGTCTGTGTTACTGATGACGAATTCAGCGTTTGTAATATTCATTTTGTTGCCTTTTTGGGGTTTTACGTGTGGCAAAGGTAGCACTAATTTCATAAGTTTGCACTATCTTTGTGGCCAATAGGAAAATTTTAAGTATGAATGGACAGTTTCCCTCGACATTATTGGAGAAGGCAGTAAATGAGTTTGCCAAGTTGCCCGGAGTGGGACGTAAGACGGCTATGAGGCTGGTTCTTCATCTGCTCCGTCAGGATACGGCAGTAGTGGAAGCGTTCGGCAATGCCATTGTGACGCTGAAGCATGAAGTGAAATATTGCAAGGTATGCCATAACATATCAGATACGGAGACGTGCCGCATCTGTTCCAGTCCGCAACGAGACGCTTCGGTGGTTTGTGTGGTGGAGAATATCCGTGATGTGATGGCTGTGGAAGCTACACAACAGTTCCGTGGCCTGTATCACGTGCTGGGTGGCGTTATCTCGCCGATGGATGGCATTGGTCCCGGAGACTTGCAGATAGAAAGCCTTGTGCAGCGGGTGGCCGCTGGTGGTATCAATGAGGTAATTCTTGCGCTGAGCACTACGATGGAGGGAGACACGACAAACTTTTATATCTACCGTAAGCTGGAAAAGTTGGGGGTGAAGCTCTCAGTCATAGCTCGTGGCATTTCCATCGGAGACGAACTGGAGTATACGGATGAAGTGACTCTGGGACGCAGTATCGTGAACCGCACCCCATTTTCGGGAACAGCCTGATTGTGTTGGGGTATTATCAATTATTCATTATCTACTATCAATTAACTGAATGGAAGAACAAATAAAGAAGACCGCGGCGCGTGTTCGAATTGCTTTTGCCTGTTTCTGGATACTCCCCATCTTGCTCGTACTGTTTGGAGAAGCCGGAGGCGGATGGGTAGGTATGTATGCCGGAGATGTACGTGCCACTTATATGGCCGAGACGATAACCATTCTGCTGGCTGCCTCTTGCGTACCCGTGTCTCTGAAACTTTTTTCTTGGGTATTGATTCGGAAAATAGATGTAGTGACACTTCCC
Organism: Bacteroides sp. L10-4; assembly: GCF_013373675.1. Classification (NCBI taxonomy): domain Bacteria; kingdom Pseudomonadati; phylum Bacteroidota; class Bacteroidia; order Bacteroidales; family Bacteroidaceae; genus Bacteroides; species Bacteroides sp. L10-4. The sequence goes on along the minus strand of NZ_JABXJH010000009.1, from coordinate 72,341 downwards.
GAAGCCCTCCGGTTCTATGCAATGTGGAGTGGCGTGAGGCTGGCATTGCTTGCTATACCGGTGCTTGCGGGCTTTTTCACCTATTATATAGTGTTGAGCAGTACGGGTATACTGTGCGCACTGATAGGACTGACGGCTTCTCTGTTCTGCCTGCCGGGTGAGGAACGATTGCGTAAGGAACTGCATATCAATAAAGAATAACTATAACGGACTGAAAAATATGAATAAATCTTATTTCTGCAGTGAAAGGGTGCGTCTTCGTGCTATGGAGCCGGAAGACCTGGAAGTGATGTATTCCATGGAGAATGATTCCCGGACTTGGGATGTGACGAACTTTACCGTGCCTTATTCCAGATTTGTATTGAAACAATATATAGAGAATTCCGAGTGCGATATGTTTGCCGACCGCCAACTGCGTATGATGATTGTACGTGTAGAGGATGATGCGGTGATAGGTACTATTGACATTACAGAGTTTTCTCCCATGCATGCCCGTGGAGAGGTGGGCATTGCCATACGGAAGGAGTATCAGGGCAATGGTTATGCCAAGGAAGCGTTGTGCTTGCTGTGCGACTATGTTTTCGGTTTCTTGTATCTGAGACAGCTGATAGTTCATATTTCGTTGGATAATGAGGCAAGTATCCGCCTTTTTGAATCCTGCGGTTTTGTGCGTTGCGGGCTTTTGAAGGAGTGGTGGCGCGTAGGAGGGCGTTATAAGGATGTCGTACTGTTGCAGCTTCTCCGCAGCGCTAATTGAGTGCGGGAATCTGGGGGAAGCGCGACCATATTTCATATTTTGCTCCAAGCTTGCACAGTGCTTTCTTCCAGAGTGTACCGCTGGCCGCCTCGTCCATTAGCGAACTGATGTTTTCTTTGCCTACCAGCCAGGTGTTTTCTTCAATTTCCCGGCCCAGCTGTTCGTACTCCCAGCCGGAGTATCCCAAGAAGAATCTGATTTTGCCTTTAACGGGATTTCCCTGCATGATGTAGTTTTTGATGTATTCAAAGTCACCGTTCAGGTAGAAGCCTTTACCGATGGATAATGCTCCGGTAATGCCTTTGAGAGTGTGCAGATAGAACAACGTATCTGTACTGAGCGGTCCTCCTTTATAGATAGGTATGTTTTCCGGGCAGTTGAAGTCCTTCAGCACATCATTCAAGAATAGAGGGAGAGGTTTGTTCAGAACCAGCCCCATTGTGCCGTCATGTGTATGATCCACCAGCAGAATGACAGACCGTCCAAACATATGGTCACACAAAAAGGGTTCGGAAATCAAGACCTTTCCCCGGGCAGGAACCACATGGTTTGTTTCTATCTTGAATAGATTTATATTGCTATACATGCCACTAATATACATAATATTCCACAATAAACAAAAAAACTTAGCTGTTTTTCATTTTAAAAGTTTCTTTTCTCGGACTTCATGGCCTTTTTATTCGGAGAGAATACTTAAGCTTGCAGATAATGGGCAATTTAATACAATGAAATATACTACACTATTTATACGTTAATTTTAGGGCTGTTTTCTATAGGACGGATTGCTTGGAGGAATTTATAGAGCGTATGCAGCGTCCGGGACATTCGTTCGCCATCTGAACTTTTCTGGCAGACTGAAGACGGAGAATGTCGAACGGTATGCCGCTGTGGTAGAGGCGCTGGGTAGAGATGGCAATGCCGGCACCCGATTGTGGTGGGATACCGGCATCAATTGATAGGGGCATATAGGACTGTCTTTTATTGGACGGGGTGATTTTCGGCAAAAATTGCCATACGTTCGTCCAGTTGGTCGTACTGATGGTCTTGGATAAAGGAAGTGCAGGCACGCAATCCTTCTTGATGGCTTCCGGTAGTTACCAGCGAAATGGCGCTTACGCCGTAGTACATCAATTCCCGTGCAAGTTCTCCGCTACTCATACCCGGATAGCCGATGGTGAAGTAGAAACCGTCGGCAACGGAATCACCCAAATCATTGTCGTATACCAAATGGAAACCGTGGCGCAAGAAGATTTCCTTCAGGCGGTGAGCACGTTCGCCGTACACTTTCACTTCATCAAGGAAGTTGTATTGACCTTCATTGGCTGCTTTAAGCATGGCGGCAAGAGCATACTGCGCAGAGTGGCTGGTGCCGGAGGAGAGTGCATAGAGTACGCGGTGGATGAATACTGTGCCGAAGGTTCCGCCTCCGTAGCGTTGTGTCAGCCCGGGATAGACGCGGTCATACAGTTTGTCTGATATGCAGCTTACACCGATGCGTTGGCCGGCATAGCTGAACGCTTTGGAACCGGAAATGAGCAGCACGTAATTGTCTGTATAGTGTGCCACGGAAGGTTGGTAAGGCGCTTGAAACGGTTTGCTCAGGTCTTGGCGGAAGTCCATGGCAAAGTAGGCGAGGTCTTCCAGAACAATGACGTCATATTGGGTTGCCAGTTCGCCAATGATGCGCAACTCTTCTTCTTTCAGGCAAATCCAGCTGGGATTGTTAGGGTTGGAATAGACGATGGCAGAGATATTACCCTTGCTGAGGTAACTTTCCAGTTTCGCTTTCAGCTTGCTGCCACGGTAGTCGTATACGTCAAAGGTTTCATATTTCTGTCCCATTACGACCAACTGCTGCTTCTGTACCGGGAAACCGGGGTCGATGAAGAGAATGGTATCCTTTTTCTCATCGCACTGGCTGCACGTGAGGAATGAAGCAAAAGTTCCTTGCATGGAGCCGGTAACTGGTACGCAACCTTCGGGGGCCACATCTGCATTGATAAAGGCTTTGATAAAACGTGATGCTTCCTGCTTCAAGGCGGGAAGTCCGTTTATATCCGGATAGAGGCTGGCGATGCCATTCTGCAAAGCTTCCACTTCGGCCTTTACGCCCACGGCAGAGGGGGGGAGTCCGGGTACACCCATTTCCATTTTTATGAATTCCACACCTGATGCTGTTTCGGCATTGGCGGCAATGGCTTTTACTTCACGGATGGTTGCTTTGGCAAAGTCTGTGATATGAAAATCTGCGATAGTTTCATCTATCAACTTACGTTCAATAGGAGTATTTCTCATGATTTCAATATTAATTTGGTTTTGCAAAGGTAACATAAATCTCTTATAATCAAGTTGTGTTGAAAAAAAGATGTTTTTTTTTCTTTCAAGCTATTGCAGATATAAAAAAAATGTCTACCTTTGCAACCGCAATCGAGAGAGATAGCAACTAAGAAATGAAATAATGGTGCGTTAGTTCAGTTGGTTAGAATACATGCCTGTCACGCATGGGGTCACGGGTTCGAGTCCCGTACGCACCGCGAAAGCAAATAGCAAATTAAAGCAAAGCTCTGAAATTCAAGGATTTCAGAGCTTTTTCTTTTTCCTCACATTGGCAAAGAATAGCGGTTTAAAGTAGTTCTCACGTGGCTTATTCGTGGGACTTTTTGAAAGTCGATTTTGCTCCCACGAATTGACGCATTTGTCTTTGATTGTCAGTGTTTTGCGTAGCTGGTTTTTGAGCGTAACAAATTAATTTTGTACCACTTAAAAATCAAAGAATTATGGGAGCAGTGAAAAGAAACACACTAAGCGTATTGTTCATCATTAAGAAATCAAAACTTCTGAAAAACGGTGAAGCTCCTGTTTGTATGCGCATCACCGTAAACAGACGAGTAGCCGAAGTTATGATTAAACGGAGTATTCCTGTAGACTTGTGGAATCAGAAAAAGGAATGTTCCAAAGGAAAAGACCGTGTAGCCACCGAACTAAACCACTATATCAATACGGTTCGTGCCAAAGTATTGCAGATACACCGTAAACTGGAAATAGACAACAAATCGATAACAGCCGATATAATAAAGGATTGTTTCTACGGACGGGATAAGGTACAGCGCAGCTTGCTGGAAGTGTATGCAGAGCATAACGAAAAATGTCGTGCCCTGATTGGCAAAGAATATACGGAAAGCACAGTTACCAAGTTTGATACTTCCATAAACCGCCTGAAAGAATATATTCGCAGTAATTACCACCGTGATGATATAATGTTGGCAGAACTGGATGGACAGTTTATCCGTGACTTTGATTTTTGGCTGAAAACGGACAAGCATTGCCAAAATAACTCCGCATTGAAACATTTGAAGAACTTGAAAAAGGTTATCCGCATTGCTTTAGCTAACGATTGGATAAAGAAAGACCCGTTTTACGGCATCCACTTCAAGCAGGATGAAGTAAATGTAGAGTTTCTTTCACGTGAAGAACTGGATATTCTGATGAACAAAGAATTTACTATCAAACGATTGGAGCAGGTAAGAGATGTTTTTGTTTTTTGTTGTTTTACCGCGCTCGCTTTCGTGGATGTGCAGCAATTAAGCCGTGAACACCTGATAAAAGACAATAACGGTGCTTTGTGGATACGCAAGGCACGACAGAAAACTAATCAGATGTGTAATGTTCCCGTCTTATCTATTCCTCAAAGGATATTGAGAAAATATGAAGATAATGCAGAGTGCATAAAAAAAGGAGTACTTTTGCCTGTAATCAGTAATCAGCGCATGAATGCCTATCTAAAGGAAATCGCTGATTTATGCGGCATTACCAAACGCTTAACTACACATGTGGCACGCCATACTGCGGCTACCATCGTTTTCCTTGCCAATGATGTATCAATGGAAAATGTATCTAAGATTTTGGGACATTCCAATATAAGAATGACACAGCATTATGCAAAGGTTTTAGATAGCTCCATTATGCGTGATATGGTGAATGTGGAGAAGAATTTTAAATAGAAAAAGAATTATGCTTGCTTTATTCTTTGACGATACATAGTTAGTCCTTTTATCTTTAAGAATGCTTGTTCATTGTTTTGAACGTCCGCCTTGATTCGCTTTATTCTTTTATTATATGATTGTGGTATTTTAAGTTTATTGTTTTGACATATTACACCAGTAACTATTGGATTTTTTGTTTTATAAAAAGTTTTAGAATGACTAATTTTATATCCTGAAGTAGTTATAATAGATAATATTTCAGGGATTTTTTTATGGAAATCTATAGAAGAAGACATTGTTATATCATCAACAAATATTGAAAATTTAATATTATTCTCTTTTGCTAATGCCTGTATTCTATCGCCAACAGGCTTGAATACCAAATTAGCTATTAATGTTGATGTTGGAACACCTTGTGGAACTTGATAATTATGTGTAGTAAGTTTAGTTAAAGTTCTTGCAATTTCAGGGGTGCATCCTAATTTTAAAAACATATAAAACACCATTTTATGATTAATGGAAGGAAAAAATGATTTCAAGTCTGTAGTAAATACATATTTATTACCTTGATGATATTTAGCGTTAAGAATATTATCCTTCTTAGGAATACCTCCAAAAAAATAATTAGGAAGAGTTGTTTTTGAAAGTAAATAGTTATACAATCTTTTTTGTATAACTTTCAAATCTTTATTAGTGGAGTTAATTGTGCGTTTTTTTATTGTTCCATCAGAATTATATAAAGGTTCATTGGTGTCTTTATTTAATTTAGGCTTTTCCCATGTAGAGTAATATTTATCTATATTCTCTATAATGGAATCCAATTGTTGACGAGAAACTTTTAGTATATATAGCAAATGCTTTTCGGTTGTAATCATCCTACTAAAATGTATAAAAGAAATTAGAGAGCCGATAGAATATCAAAAACGGTTTTCAAAAAACTGTATATTTTTGAAATAACTGGAATTACCTTAAACAAACTTTTAAAAAGTAGATATAAGGTGCTTCCACATTTTTGAATAGACTTTAATAGTTGAGAGAACTCATCTATTTTTTTTGTCATTCTTCCTATCTTCGAAGAGCAATGGGAGGTTTTTATTTTTCCTCCTTTTGAAGGTATAACCTTTTTCATGATATATAATATTAAATGATTATATGGCAATATCGCCATGTCCTCAATCAATATTACTAATAACCAATAATACTATATACATTACCTTCTTTTGCTCTCTATTTTCATGTCCTAACAGACGTAGAGACGATTTACAAGTGGGGAATCCCTATATAGAATGCCAACAAACTATAAATGGATAAACCACTATCTCTGATGTTTATCATTAATATAGATGAACACAGATGCTCGTCCCATAAAACCATATTGGTGTGATAAATCACTTTAATTTTGTAGTACTATTGGTTAAATTGTACCTTCTTCTACATTCTTTCAAAGAACGAATACTTTGCAAAAGTATAGAATAAAATAGTATTACCAAAGAAAAATGCTATGTAATTTTCCCAAGCTGAATAAAACATTAACAAAGGTAAGCTCCGTATTCCGTCCGTTCAAGTCCAAGCCCTACGGGTTTAACTAAAAATCTCCACACCTGCGCTACGCTCCGGGTTGTATTTTTAGTTAAAGACTTGCACAGACGAAATACTACACTAATAAAGTTAATGTTCTTAGTCAGTTTCGGAAAAAAATGTGTGTTTTTAAGAATGGTAGGCTATTCCTGCCGTTCTTTATTATAATAGGTCTGCAAAAGCCTTTCTATATCACTTTGACGGTAGATTATTTTGCCTTTTATCTGAATGTAAGGGATAACGCCCGTATCTCTCCATTCTTGCAGCGTGCGGATGCTTACTTTCAGATATTTGGATGCTTCCCGGTTGCTTAGAAACTTTTCACCGTTCAAATGCTGTCTGTTTTTCTTTGCCAGTTGGCTGATACCGTCTAATATTTTATCCATAGACTGAAAGAAGTCCCTAATTATTTCACTGTTGCCGTTTATCAGTTCCATATTGTTATATCGTTCTATTGATTTATAATTCGTTTGAATGATTGACAGACATACATCTGTCAGTTACGCAGATACTCGCCATAGTAAAATATGGAAATACTATCTTTTACCGTATCATAGCCGATATAAAGCCGTTTAAAGGCTTCAACGATGAAGTAACGGTTATCTTCTTTCTGTATCTCGTAAACGGCTGGTTTCACCTGTCCGTTATCAGATACATGGAGCATCGAAAGGAAATACTTTTTCTTGCTTTGGTATATCATCACCGTAGGATGAAGGTTTAAACTTTCCCAAATTCCGACAATGGCAGACAATTTGAATGACTGGTTTACTTCCGTATTATTTTCTTCTTTCTTTTCCATAGGACAATCTTTATTTATTGTTTGATTGATAATTCGTTATCTTGTTTTCCGTACATTCTACAATCAGTCTTTCAATATCGGCAGATTTATAGTATAGTTTGTTACCAATTTGGGAGTAGCCCAGTTTACCGCTATCCCGGTAGTTCTGCAAACTTCGGATGCTGATACCGAGCAGGGCACACACTTCACGACCTGACAGCCATTCATCCGGCTGGCGGGTATTCTCTTTGCAAATCCGTTCCACCTGACTGGCGAAGCCGGAAAACCGACCGCACACCTGTTTAAAAGTCTGTTCCTCAATAGTTATGATATTCATACGTTCTTCTCTTTTGGTTCGTTGAATATTCCTTTTTGCATTTCTTCCCGGTAGAGAGCCGAAAGAACATCATTGTGTGTATTCAAATGTTCTTCCAGTACGTTATCAATGAAATTTCCGATACTTACCTGTTTGCCTGTAATCACCCCTATAATCTGCATGATACGTTTCTGTATCTCTCCGCTTATGTACACGCTTTGACGGTTGCAGATTGTTCGCTTTTGGAGATACACCGCTTTGTAGTTCTCCTGTTTTTGCTGTAATGACTGTTTTACTTCTTCCATACTTTCATTTTTTAAAGGTTTATAAATAAGTTGATTGATTTCTGATACTGATTGAAAGAAAGCCAGCCAGTTTTATAGCTATATAATTTTATCTTTAAATAGCTTTCAATCATAGTTTAAACCCATTTCCAAAGATTGTTCGGCTGTCTTATATATTGCTTTCATTCAATCAATTTCAGGCAAAGAAAGGGGTAAAAACAGACGCTTTAAAAAATAGGGTTACTTTGACCGTTTGTGTCGTTATTTGGCGTAGTGGGCTATATTTCAAAGACAATTTGCTGTCTGTAATTTTGTAAACGATAAACAGACAGAAGAAGAAGCCGAACCGCTTGCTTTGGCAATCCGACGAAAGGAGGATTTTTATGTTCATTAGAACATAGCAAGTTGTGTTTTGAGGTCCGCTATTCGCTTTTTGCACCTCAAAACCTTGCCACCTGATAAGGTGGTTTGGTTTACTCCGAAGTCGTAAACCTTGTAAAAATTATGATTATGGAACAGAAAAAGAAGTATCAACACAATGGAGGGCGCAAGCCTAAACTTGACCCACGAACACACCGCTATTCGTTCAATTTGGACGATGTAGAAAACGCCAAATTCCTGTCATTCTTTGATAGGTCAGGCTACACTATCAAAGCGCATTTTATTAAGAATTGCATTTTCGGTAAGTCATTTAAGGTTACGGTCAGGGATAAAAGTAAGGTTGATTATTACATTCAGCTAACACAGTTCTATTCACAATTCAGAAGTATAGGGCAGAATTATAATCAGGTAGTGAAAGAACTTCATTCCAATTTTTCAGAGAAGAAAGCACTTGCTTTACTTTACAGACTGGAACAATGTACTTTGGAATTGATAAAGACTAATGAAATGATAGTACTTTTAAGCAGACGGTTTGAACAGTCTTACCAAAGAGAGGGGACAATATCGGCAGAGGAATAAAAACGGCTTGCCAAAAAAGAAAAATCCCGAAGTTGCCACGTGTACAACTTCGGGATAGTTTCTTTCTTATTTGTCCGTTCCGTGTTCTTTTTCAAACTTTCGGAGCGTACCTACATCAAACCTTTCCTTTATGAACTCTCGCACATCAGAAGCCCGATAATAGGCTTTTCCGCTAATCATCATAAAGGATAGTATTTTTTTGCTTCGTAATCTCTGCAATGTTCGGGTACTTACTTTGAACAACAGGCATAAGTCCTGATTATCCAAAAGTTTATCGCCCGGCATTACTTCGGGATTGGTTTGCAAACTCTTCACGTCTTTTCCTACTTCTTCCAGTTTATCAAGTAGTTTTTGCATCCAGTCTTTGAACTCGTAATTATCTACATACATATTTGCTTCATTTTTCAAGTTATACATAAATGATTACCAATCGATTGATGAAGCAAAGTTCTGAAAATGGAAGCAAAGAAATTACAGGGTAGTATATGCTACCTCGTATAAATTTATGCTAAACACCTGATTATCTATACCCTTTATTTTCGTGTTCTTTGCGGATAAGGTTTGCCAGTTCATTAAGGAACTCTGTTAGTTTGGCTGGCTTTCGCTTGATGACATCCATGTACTTTTGATGATAATCACCTAATTTAATGTTAAAGAGCCATTCAAAGGCTTTTCCTAAGTCCGTCAGGTGAACAGGTTTTTCATTTTGATATATTATACGTTTTGACAGGAATAAGCCGCTGACTATTTCCATGATGTTGATAAGGCTTGTTTTGTCTGCTAAATGGAGAGGGGAAAGGGATAGTTTATTTGCGTGTTGCTCGAATTGTTCGGGGTATTTGATATGCAAATTCACTATGCGTACTTCTGTTTTGATTAGTTCTATTGCTTCATCAATCAAATGCAAATAGGGTATTTTTTTCTTGCTCAAACCGCACACGATACGATTTAAGCCGATGTAAGCCGAAAGAAAAATAACGTAATAAAACGCTGTAATCCTGTTCGTTGATACTAAAATCGGCTAAATGGGTAGCCAGTTCTTCAATAGCTTCTGTAAATTCGGATGCAGAAACTTTACGCTGTGAGTATTCCGATAATAATCGGAAGAATCTCTGTTCCAACAAATTATTCATTATGGGAATTATAGAAAGAAGTCCTACCAACGTGGTAGAACTTCCTTTTTTAATAAGTTATTTATTTACAAACTGAAAATCATATTCATTATATCTGTTACCAATATTAGGATATTTTTTTAAAAGCAGTTGTATATTAGAAACATCTTCCGTTGATAGATTTACATCTACCGCTTTTGCATTTTCTTCTAAATACTTAATCCGTTTAGTTCCCGGAATAGGAATTATATTTTCACTTTGTGCCAATATCCAAGCTAAGGCAAGTTGGGCTGGGGTTATTCCTTTGCTTTCTGCTATTTCTGCAATTTCAATAGCCAGTTTTTGATTATTTTCCCAATATTTACCGTTATAACGTGGCAAATGCTTGCGGAAATCATGTTCTTCCAACGCATTTACGTTGATAGTATTTGTTACTAAACCTCTGCCTAACGGTGAAAATGGAACTAAAGTTACACCTAATTCTTTTGTTAATGGCAGAATCTCTTTTTCGACATCATGTGTTAATAAAGAATATTCACTTTCAACCGCAGATATAGGATGAACATTACAAGCTCTTTTCAGTGATTCGGAAGAACATTCGCTTAGTCCCAAATAGCGTACTTTACCCTCTTTTACTAACTCTGCCATAGCTTCAACTGTTTCTTCGATTGGTATTGTGGGGTCAATCCGATGCGCATAATACAAGTCTATAGTTTCGATATTTAATCTTTTCAGGCTGTTCTCTACAGCTTGTTTTACATATCTTGGAGAAGCATCCACATAACTATCACCACCAACGAACACGCTACCTTGACTATTGCGTAAGCGAAAACCAAATTTTGTTGCAATGAAAATCTGATTTCTTTTTTCTGCTAATACTTTGGATAGCAATTCTTCATTAGCACCATTTCCATACACATCCGCAGTATCCCAAAAATTAATGCCAAGTTCTAAAGCACGATGCAATGTCTTAATGCTTTCTTTTTCGTCGGCTACTCCATACGCAGCACTCATTCCCATACAACCCAATCCGATAGCGGATAGGTTTACTTCTGTTTTGCCTAATTTTCTGTACTTCATTATTTATATTTTTTAGTCGGTACAAAATTAGGTAATGGAAATATGGCTGGTTAACACTATTCAAAGCATCATTTGCACAAATCAAATAATTGTTGTTCTCTAATTTCGCTTGGCGATTTTCCTGTGTGCTTACGATAGAATTTACTGAAATAGGCCATATTTTCAAATCCCAAGCTATAAGCAATTTCTGAAATAGAAAAATTACTATGTAATAAATACTGGGTACATTCTTTGATTATTCTTTCCGCAATCATTGTAGAGGTAGTTTTTCCAGTAGTATCTTTTACCACTTTATTTAAATGATTAACGTGTATAGACAAACGGTTTGCATAATCGGCAGGAGTGCGCAAACTTAATACTGAATGTGGATAATCAACAGGAAATTGTCTATCCAATAATTCTATAAATAATTCGGTAATACGTTGCGAAGCATTCGGATGTGATTCATATTTATTAGACTCCTGCATTTTTAAAGCTGTATGTATCAACAAATGAAGATAACAACGTAAAACATCATGTTTGTTTGCATAGTCTGACTGGTTTTCTTCCTGCATTTGTGTGTATATATCCATGACTTTGGCAACTTGTGCGTCATTCAAGAAGAAAACCTTATCTCCAGTAACTTTGAATAATGGTGTATTAGCCAAAGAGCCATTCTTTTCTTCTGACTGAACAAACTGCTCATTGAATATGCAGAACATACCTTTCTGTTCTTCACTAATTGATTCCCAAGCATAAGGGACTAAAGGATTAGAAAATAACATAGCAGGACGATTTACTAAAATCCATTTATCTGCATAATATAGTTTTCCCACACCAATAATCAATGTGACTTTATAAAAATCTCTATAACTGAATTGTACTGTCCCAAAATTACATTGTCGGGAAAGAACATTGAAATATGGGTTCTCCTTAGAGTAGGTTGTACCCAGTTGAGGGTCACAACGCTGGATTCTTTTATAGAACTGTGGAATACTTTCGGACATAATATTCAATATTGTATCGTTAGAGTCCTATAATATTTTTAATTTTTTGTATATTCTCAATGGTTAGATTATCATTATTACATTTAGGACATAATATTGCTTCTGTTTCAAAAAAGAATTCATAATCATCCCGTTTTAGAAAGTACTTATTTTTACAGATAGGACAGGTAAATCGTATTTTCTTATTGAATAATATGAAAATAGAATCTTTTTTTGTGCGAAGATAACTCTCTGTAAATAAGGAAAAACCAATTGTTCTTCTTAGCCTTTTTACAATGCTTAAGTTTTGATTATCGGTGTCTTTTAATATTGAGAATATCAACTTGTCAATAATATCTACTGCATATATAAGTATATATGGGACTACCCAATAATACTGTTTGTAATATAGAGCAAAATCTTCTTCTTGAGAAAAAACAAAATTAAAATTTTGTGGTTCTGTTCGATAATTCTTATCTTTAGTAACAATATGTAAAGCATGATTAGAAATCCCATTAATCCCATATTCGCATAATTTGTTATAACGTAAATCGTGAACAAAATCAGCGTCAAATAAAGGATTTGTTAGGCAATCTACTGCATTCTTAATAACATCCACTTTGTTTATATTTTTACTACTTGGGTCATACGTTTCCACAGTATCTGAATGAAAAAATCTATATATAAAATCAGAACGATTATATAGTAACTGTTCTAATATTAGTAATTCATCTGTAAAGGGTTTACGAATTAATGCATAGGCAACTGTTATTTTTCCTCTTTTTGCACAATATAAAGATTCAAAAACAAAATTGATAAAATCCGACGTTATAGAAAGTATTATATGTTTAGTCAAGATTAATTCTAAATCTTTGTTTTTATTATTCCATGTAAGCCAGTCGATTGCATGAATTTTATTCTTATTCAGTTCGTCCATTCCAGTCTCGCTTCCATCTAAAATTGACTCTGTATGATATAAGTCCTGATAATTTTTTTCTTTATATATTTCCGTTAATTGGTCATATATTACAGCACAAATATCTTGAATTCTATGATAGCATTTAGGCAAGAAAATTTGCTCGTTGGGAGTAATTGCTAATACTGGGGCTGTTTTTTCTGGTTTCATAGGCTATAGATGTTTATAGACAAAGATACAAATAATGAAATGGCATACAATATTCATCTAAAACTATTTTTCTGAAAATAATGATGTCTTTGCATTTTTGTTGTATCTTTGCCCTAACTCAAACAACCACCGCAACACCAAGCAATCTAAAGAATTGCACACGTGGGGTTATTAGTGGGAGAAAGAATTAAGAGCTTGCTAAGATATTGAGTACTTGAAGAATAAAACTAAGGTTCATCTTCCGTACGCACCGCAAAATCAAATTAAAGCAAAGCTCTGAAATCCAAGAATTTCAGAGCTTTCTTGTTTTCTGTATCGGCAAGAATAACGATTTAAAAAACATGCGTGGGATTATTCGTAGGATTCCTGCCAGTCTTACTATACTCATCTGATGAACTTGAACTTTCTTGCGGTATAATCGGGAATTCGGGTACAAATATCCGTAACTCATATACGTCTTCGCTTGTGCTATCGCGGTATCTTTGTCATCAGAAGTTTAACAAGAAAAATAGAGTAATATAGAGTATGGCAAAAACAATTTTAGGAGCTTTGTCACTGCTTGTCATAATATCGTGCAGTATCCCCGTGAAGGAGAACACCGTTCAACCTAATATAATGGAAACGAACAAGAAAAATCTCGGAAATCTGTTGGCGCTCTATCCCAAGCCGATGACGGTTGTCGGGGCGGAGGTTGAAGGGAAAGTAAACTGGCTAGTGGTAGGCCATACGGGTGTTATTGGACATGACCGGATACTCATCAGCATGAGTAAAAGCCATTACACTAATCAAGGAATAAAGGACTCAAAACGACTTTCCATCAATCTAGTGAGTCGTGAAATATTGCAGAAAGCTGACTATGTGGGAAGTGTAAGCGGTGCGACGGTCGATAAGTCAGAGGTGTTCGCCTACCATATTGGCGAAAACGGTACCCCCGTTATAGACGCATCGCCACTCACCATGGAGTGTGAGGTGGTAGACATCTATGAAACTGAAAGTTTCGACAATTTCATTTGTGCGATAGTCAATACATATGCTGTTCCTGAAGTACTTGATAATAACGGGAAACTCGACTATACGAAGCTGAAACCTGTATTGTTTGAATTTCCGACCTATTCCTACCTTGCCACGGGAGAGATTATCGGCAAATGCCTGAATCTGGATAAGCAGCCGGGTATGTGCGCCAAAGAGCCGATGAGTGCTGACGGTATCGTGCGGTTGTCGAAAATTGAGTTTTATCCGCAGTATCTCGACGAGTATATGAAATACGCAATCGAAGTAGGCGAAATCTCTCTGCGCACCGAATCGGGCGTGCTGACTATGTATGCGGTCGGCGAGAAGGAGAATCCCTGCAAGGTGACCATCCTCGAAACCTATGCGAGTCATGCGGCTTATGAAAAACATATTGCATCAGAACATTTTCAGAAATACAAGCAAGGAACGTTGCACATGGTCAAATCATTGGTCTTGTCTGACCAGACGCCACTTAATCCGGCTAACAAGCTCAATAACTTCATGCAATAAATAGAACGACTATGAACAAGATTTTTTTTATTTCAGTATTCAGCATTTTAACACTCAATGTTATGGCACAAGAAAAGATAGTACAGACAGCAGGACGCACCCAGTTGGGTGAGTTTGCTCCTAAATTTGCGGAGCTCAACGACGATGTCCTCTTTGGCGAGGTCTGGAGCCGCACCGACAAACTCGGTCTGCGCGACCGTAGTTTAGTAACTATTACCTCTCTTATCAGTCAGGGAATCACGGATAATTCGCTCGTGTTCCACCTTCAGTCGGCAAAAAAGAACGGCATCACCCGTACGGAGATTGCCGAAATCATCACCCATATTGGTTTCTATGCCGGTTGGCCCAAAGCGTGGGCAGCGTTTAATCTGGCCAAAGGCGTATGGGCAGAGGACACCGCCGGTAAAGATACCAAAGCCGCGTTCCAGCGTGAAATGATTTTCCCCATTGGAGAACCGAACACTGCATACGCACAGTACTTCATAGGTAACAGCTATCTCGCTCCCATTTCACGTAAGCAGGTTTCCGTCTCTAACGTCACTTTCGAGCCTCGTTGTCGCAATAACTGGCACATACACCGCGCTACTAAAGGCGGTGGACAGATGCTTATCAGTGTTGCCGGTCGTGGGTGGTATCAAGAAGAAGGCAAGCCGGCAGTAGAGATTCTACCCGGTACGGTTATCCATATCCCTGCAAATGTGAAGCATTGGCACGGAGCCGCTTCTGATGGTTGGTTTGCCCATCTTGCTTTCGAAGTTCCCGGAGAGGATACTTTTAATGAATGGCTAGAGCCGGTGACGGATGAAGAATACGATAAACTTAAATAATACAATCCACAAGTCAAAACTGAAACTATCATTTTGCTCTGTCATTAGCTTCGCTCAAAACCTTATCAGACTTTTTCATTAAAGTATAGTTTTTGCTTCGTTCTGACTGTGTTGAGACGGCCGAACTAAACGTCTTCTTTATCAGCATACAACAGCTGTACGAACACTTTGCTGAATATAAAGTATCACTTTATCGCGAGTAAAGCAACACTTTATTGCGAGTAAAGCAGTGCTTTATCAGTGATAAAGTATTACTTTATTACGAATAAAGTGTCTTTCGAGGGACTGGCCATGGAACGGCTGGAGCAGGAGTGGGAGGCCTATCCGGTGCTGCACGTCGATTTCAGTCTGACGAAATATACCGAGCTGCGCGACTTGACGGGGCAATTGTTATATATTGCCACTCGGTTTCCGTTAAATCTGTCTGATACATCTTTTTTTTAAGTTTGGTCGCTTCAAAGAAAGAAATAATCTGACGGATACGGAAACCTCTTTAGAAAAAGATTTCAGTCATTTTTAAATAGGCTCTTAGTTTTGTAGAAATTGTATTGTGGGATGGCATTTTTCATGGCTTAACATTGTATGATGGCAGTAAAGTTAGAGAAAAAGCTGCTCTGTACAATAGCGAATGTGAAAATGTTGGGAAAAGACCGGGAGTTTTGTTTATCTTTGCACCCGCAATTATCAATCGCCTTGTAACGATTGTCTGGAATTATCATATTATGAAACAGAAACGAATACCATTGGTGGGCAGACAATACCTTGTGCCCTTCATTTTGATTACCTCTCTTTTCTTTTTGTGGGGATTTGCCCATGCCATTCTGAATGTACTGAACAAGCACTTTCAAGAGATACTGGACATCACGAAGACGCATTCGGCCTTTATACAGATGACGATGTATATGGGATACTTCATCATGGCCATTCCTGCAGGACTTTTCATCAGTCGCTTCGGATACCGCCGGGGTGTGGTATTCGGACTGCTGCTCTACGGTATCGGTTCGCTGCTCTTTATCCCCGGGCAGCAATATTTGTCTTTTAATCTTTTCTTGTTTGCGTTGTTCGTGATAGGCTGTGGACTGACATTTCTTGAAACTGCCGCCAATCCTTATGCCACAGAATTGGGCGCAAAGGAAACAGCTGCCAGCCGACTGAATTTCGCGCAATCCTTCAACGGTCTGGGATGTATCTGTGCACCGGTGCTTGCCGGACTGCTGCTCTTTTCTAAGGATGGGCAGACGGGCTCGGGCAATGTCGCATTGCCCTATATCTGTATGGGGTTAGTTGTCCTGCTGGTAGCGCTGGTTTTTTCAAGAATCAAGTTGCCCGAGATTGAACATAGTGTGGAGGTGGACGAAGCTGGTAATAAGGTAGGATTGTGGTCGCACCGGCTTTTCATTTTCGGGCTGATAGCCTTGTTTGCTTATGAGGTCGGTGAGATTTCCATCAACAGCTTCTTTATCAACTATGTGGTGGAACAAAACTGGATGAATGCTCGCGAAGCTTCGGTAGTACTTTCTTTCGGCGGATTGGGACTGTTCATGTTGGGACGTTTTGCCGGTAGCTGGATTATGGGACGCGTACGTGCCGAGAAAATGTTGCTGGTGTGTGCCACGGGGACGGTAGTGACCACTTCGTTGGTGTTGCTGGATGTAGGGATGGTATCGCTTGCAGCTCTGTTGTGCGGATATGCGTTTGAGGCTATTATGTTTCCCACGATTTTTGCCCTTTCCTTGCGCGGGTTGGGCAATCATACCAAGAGGGCTTCCTCTTTCCTGATGATGTCTCCCGTGGGAGGCGTGGTAGGTCCGCTGTTGATGGGGCTGGTGGCAGATCATGCGACGATGGTGTGGGCGTTTATTGTACCGCTGGTTGCTTATTGCGTGGTATGGGCATATGCCCGCAAGATGGTGTCTGTCTCCACCGCTTCCTCAATATAGGAGGAAGCCTGAGATTCCGGCAAGGAAATCCATACGGGGACAGCCCGAAATGTAGGGAATCACAATCAGTGTGGCTACTGCCGGACGAATGCCGTTAAAGATGTGTATCCGCCACCGATAGTGAACATTTCTATCTTAGCAAAGATTATAAAAAGCAGTAAATATTTCATTATTTCTTTTCGGGTGACTTTTTTGCAAAGAACTCCCAATTAGTCAACATATACAAATTAGGAGGATAATATCTGTTTATTAATATTTTATCCGGTTATATTCTTAAATCTATTTAAAAGGAGGATATTCCGTCGTAAATAAGCTTTATCTTTAACACGTAATTTCAAATAATATGAATGTATATGATACAGATAGTACAATTACATGGTACGGATAAAAAACTGTATGAGCTTGTAGCCCCTTTGGTTATGAACCCGGAAGTGCTGAAACAGAACTACAATTTCCCTTTCCGGACATCGGAAGAGTACGAGTGGTTTGTTGCTCTGGATGATAAACATGTTGTAGGTTTTGTGCCGGTGGAGCATAAGAAACATAAATGTGTTATCAACAACTATTATATTGAGGAGAAAAATGTTGACACGCTGAAATTACTTCTGGAAAAGGTACTTGAGAAGCTGAGCGAGGAGAGCAGCCTGACAGCTGTCAGCTTTGTTGAGGATAGGGATGTCTTCGGTGAGCTGGGCTTTTTGGAAGACAAGGTATGGACTCGTTATGTGAAAATGGAGAAAAACAAATAATTATGGCTGCACCCAAAAATGTGTATGAACTGGCGCAAGAACGTCTTGATGTGATTTTCAGGGAGTTTGACACGGTATGCGTCTCTTTTTCGGGAGGAAAAGATAGTGGAGTGTTGCTGAATTTATGCATAGACTATATCCGCAGGAAACGGTTGGACTGTAAACTGTGTGTGTTCCACATGGACTATGAGATACAGTATAGCATGACCATTGATTATGTGAACCGGATATTGGAGGCAAATAAGGATATATTGGAGGTATATCGTGTTTGTGTGCCTTTTCGTGTAACGACTTGCACGTCGATGTACCAGAGTTACTGGCGTCCGTGGCAGGATGATTTGAAGGACATTTGGGTGAGGAAAATGCCGAAAGGCTGCCTCACTAAGGAGACATTTCCTTTCTATACTCCCAAAATGTGGGATTATGAGTTTCAGATGCATTTTGCCAAATGGCTGCATGAGAAGAAGAACGGAGTGCGTGCCTGCTTTCTCATAGGCATTCGTACGCAGGAGAGTTTTAACCGTTGGCGCAGCATCCATCTGAACCGGAAGTATCAGATGTACCACAATTACCGCTGGACCTCGAAAATAGGTAATGACATTTTCAATGCTTATCCCATTTATGACTGGAAGACGACAGATATCTGGACAGCCAACGGCAAATTCGGTTTTGACTATAACCATTTGTATGACCTATATTATAAAGCCGGGGTCAATATCGAACGTCAGCGTGTGGCAAGTCCTTTTCTCTGCGAGGCACAGGAGAGCCTGAAGCTGTATCGTGTCATCGATCCGAATACTTGGGGAAAAATGATAGGACGGGTCAACGGAGTGAACTTTACCGGTATTTACGGAGGGACGCGTGCCATGGGGTGGCAAACAGTCCGATTGCCCGAAGGGTATACGTGGAAAGGCTTTATGCAGTTCTTGCTTTCCACCTTGCCGGAAGAGACCCGGAGGAACTACTTGAAAAAGCTTACTGTCAGTATTGAATTCTGGCGTACAAAAGGGGGCTGTCTGGCTGACGAGACCATCCAGAAGCTGAGGGATGCAGGAGTGTCCATCGAAGTGATGAATACCACGAATTACAAGACGAACAAGAAACCGGTGCGCATGGACTATTTGGATGATATTGACATTGCGGAATTTCGGGAAATCCCCACTTATAAGCGGATGTGTATATGCATTCTGAAGAACGACCATGCCTGCAAGTACATGGGGTTTGCCTTGAACAAGGAAGAGGCATACAAAAGGGACAAGATAATGGAACAATTCAAAAATATGATGTTATGAGCGTAGATAAAAGTCCGGTATATAATGTAAAGGCGATTTCAATAGAGAAAATACAAGCGAACGATTACAATCCGAATGTAGTGGCACCGCCCGAAATGAGACTTCTGGAGCTTTCCATCTGGGAAGACGGTTTCACCATGCCTTGTGTCTGTTACTATGACGAAAAAGAAGACAACTATATTCTTGTAGACGGTTATCACCGTTATCAAGTGTTGAAGACATCCAAAAGAATTTATCAGCGCGAAAACGGGTTGCTTCCCGTGGTCGTAATCGACAAGGAACTTTCCAACCGCATGGCGTCCACTATCCGTCATAACCGTGCCCGTGGCACGCACAACATTGAGTTGATGTGTCATATTGTGGCAGAATTGGACAGAGCCGGCATGTCGGATGAATGGATAATGAAAAACATCGGGATGGACCGTGACGAAGTGTTGCGGTTAAAGCAAATTTCGGGCTTGGCAGACTTGTTTGCGAACAAGGACTTCAGTATTCCGGATAAGAAAGAAGAAGAGTATGTGGCAGATAAATGAAATATTTCAGGGGCAGATTTTTCAATCTGCCTCTTTATGTTCATTAACAGGTGAAATATTTTGTTGCAAACTTGCATAATTTATCAAATCGCCTACAATCTTATAAGGGGGATGTGGACGAAATCTATAATCTTGATTGTCCTGCTTCTCCCATCCACTACCAATATGATGCCGTTAAAACCATCAAGACTTCTTTTTATCTCTTACATAGACTGCGGAAATCGCAATATTCACATTTCCGGATGTCCTCTGTTTGGCAGAATGTTTCTTCCCGGCTGAATATCTCCTGCAGGAGTCCGTGTAGCCGTTCGCGGAACTCGTCTTCGAAAAAAGCGAAGTTGCCGACCGGTACCTTGGGTTGCCGTGGAGCCCCCATCTCGATGACCGGGGAATAGCTTTCGGAAGCTGCCCGGTGGATGTAGAGCAAGGAAGGGGCTACCTTCATCGATTGCTTGCGGCAAAGGATGGCTGCGTACAGAAACGTCTGGAAAATATAGCTGGGACGATTGTCGGCGGGAGTAAACAGTTGTTCTATATTCTCGGGAGTCTTGGGAGTACCGCCGGTCTTGTAGTCCACGATACGTAGCGTGTCTCCTTTGCTGTCCAGGCGGTCGATAGTACCGCCTATCTGTAAGGCAAGCTTTCCTTGCGGAGTATCTATTTCCATCGTTTCTCTGACGTCCTGCTCCATACCCTCCATGCGGAACGGGGCATACTGCAGGTCATTGCGCAGGAGCTGGCGCAAGTAAGAGGCAATGACTTTGGAATGGATGAGCTGCGTGCCGTTATACTCCGGTTGCTCCGTAAGGGGTATGTGGAAGAACTTTTCTTTGAAAGCATTGTCTACATAGGCTTGCAGGCGGACATCGTCTTTCAGTAATCGTTCCAGGTCCTCTTTACGTATCTCCCGTCCGTTGGCTGTCAGTTCGGCGTACACCAGTTCGGCGGAACGGTGGAAGAGGGTGCCGAAGAGGGCGGAGTCTATCTCAGCGCTTACTTCATCGGGAGCTTTCAGGCCGGCTACATATCGGTAGTAGAATTTCAGCCGGCAGTCCAGATAGGCATTGAGGGCAGAGGGGGAAAAGAATGCTTGGGGACGTTGGTGGACGTCGTAGGCATTGAACATCTGTTGCAACATTTCCGGTGTCTTGTGAATCTCAATTTTCCGCGCTTGCTGGGGCGATTGTCCGGCTTCAAGGTATTCCAGGGAGATGTAGTGTGGCGACTCAACCAGGAATTGCAGCATGAAGCGGGACTTCTCTCCGCGGTTCAGCCCGTCGGAAGAGGTGTTATATAATAAGGTGACGTTTTCTGCCCGCTGGATGAGGCGGTAGAAGTAGTAGGCATAGACGGCGTTCTTGTGTTCGATGGTAGTCATGCCGAATGCTTTCCTCAGGTTGTAGGGGATGAAGGAGGAATCGCCTCCGGCTTTGGGCAGCTGCCCCTCGTTGAGAGAGAGCATGATGAGGTTGCGGAAATCAAGGTTGCGCGTTTCCAGTACACCCATTACTTGCATGCCGATGGCGGGTTCTCCGTGGAAGGGAATGTTGGCGGAGGTAAGCAGGCGGTTCAGCAGTCGCTTCAGTGTGTCTGTGTGCAGACTACTCAGTTCCCCGGTTTCTATCAGATTGAGCAGGCGGTTGACGAGGGTGTAGCTTTTGAACAGAGATTCGCGGTACAGCTGGTTAAAGATGTCTTCCACGTCTTTTTCCTGGCGATAGAGGACGGCTACTTCACGAAGCAGTCCGGTGAGGTAGCCGCATAGGGCAGCGATGCCATTCTGTGGTGTAAAGACTTGTTCAAGGAATGTGTCTTGCTTCAGTTCCGAGGGAAGGGGATAGAAGCGGTTGTCCCGGGTAAGCTGCCTTTCCAGTGCTTCGGCATGGGAGGAAAGCTGCCAGGTATAAGGATGCTTCAGCAGGGTGAGCACGGTCTCGTAGGTATATCGTCCGGTGCCTGCGTGGTAGCCGGTAGTCTGTAGCTCTACAAGGGCGTTGATGAAGCTGTATACCGGAGTTTGGGCAAGGGGGAAACCCATCGTGATGTTGACGTCCCTTACCTCTGCCGGAATGGAGTGGAGGACGGGGAGCAGTAGCGATTCGTTGCAGAGGACCACGGCAGTGTCTTTGAATGAGGAAGGAGTCCTTGATTCTTCTCTTCCGGCCGATTCCTCATTATTTTTAATCCATTGCGGCAAGTAGCGGGCTTGTGCATTTTCGGTAGAAGCGGAGATAAAACGTACGTTCTTGGGCTTCCGCAGTACATCAAAAGAAGTTTCGGGCAGTTGGTTGGGGAACAACTTTAGGTTGCGGAGGATGAATTCGCCTGCTTCGTGGGTATAGGGCGGCTTCTGCTCAAGGGGGAGCCGGGTGTAGAACACGTCGTAATCCCAATAGAACATTGCTTTCCCGGCATCCTGCAAGAGTTGGAAGAAGCGGGTTTCTACTCTATTCAGCACATTGAAGCCGACAAATACATAGCGGTCGTAGCGCAGTCGGTCGGTATCGAGTTGCTCCATGACATTGCGGTACATCATGCCTTCGTAGGCAATGCCAAGTTCCGTGAGGTTTCGGCGGTAGTGGTGGTAGATGTCGCCCAGCTTATCCCAGAGGGAGATGAATTTGGCTTTCAATTCCGTTCGCTTTTCTATGGAGAAATTCTGAAAGAATTGTCGGATGGCTTCTTCCTGCTCTTCGTCAAGGAAGTCGTAGTCGTCCATGATGTTCTTCAGTTCTTGCAGATTGCTGAATAGCTTGTTAGCATCTACAAGGTTTTTATCGACGTCGTCGAAGTCACTGATGAGCAGTTCTCCCCAGAAGTAGAAGTCGTCCAAAGTTTCTTCGCTGCGGGTCTCTTCTCGGAATACCTTATATAGTTCGCATACCAGACGGATAGGGTCGCCGGACTTCAATGGCGAGAGTTGACGGAACAGTTCGCTAATGCTGACGTAGGCAGGTGACCACAAAGGGCGGTCTGTTTCGGCTGCCAGGTATTCGTTGAAGAACAGACTGGCACGTTTGTTGGGGAAAACGATGGCAGTGCGCGAGAGGTCGTTTCCTATTTTGGCGTAAAGGTCGCGGGCGACCAATTGGAGGAATGTTTCCATGATTCAGTTGACAATTGATGGTTGATGGTGAGGTGAGTTATACCGGTTCTATGTTGTTCTCTTCTACATACCATAAGTAGCCCTGTATATTTTCTGCGGCATACCCCATGCGGGCTAGCAGTTGCATGTATCCTTGCACTTGTTTGTTGTACTTCTTGTTCGGCTTTCCGAACTTGAAGTCCACCACTACGATTTCTTCACCGCGCATCATCACGCGGTCCGGGCGGCGCGTCCGCAGTTCGCCGTTCTCCTGCCAGATGATGTCGCATTCATTGAACAGCTGCCATGTTCCTGAATACCAGTCCTTGACTTGTGGCAGAGAAAAGGCGCGTTGGGTGAGGTCGCGTATTTCTTCTTCCGTCTCACTCCGTCCAATCACACCTTCAAAGATGAGCTGGCTGATGGCATTGTCAATGTCTTCTTCCGTTTCGATAGCGGAGAATAGGGTATGCAGCAAACGTCCCCGGTTGATGAAGCGCTGGTTGGATTCTGCTTCGTCCACTCCTGCTATGAAGTCTGCCGAACGGTTGGATTGGCGGAATTCGATGTCGTGGAGCATGCTTTCCATGTGGACGGACAGTTTGGCTGGCTTTTGCGAAAGTCTGTTGACCGGTTGCTGTTCGTAAACCTTAGGGTTACGTTCGCAGCATAGAGGTTTGGCTTCGTCATCAGCAGGATTGTCTGCGTCATGTTGTGAAACGGGGACGGGAGAGGGGCAAATCTTGCCGTTCTCGTATATGGTAGCCTCTTCGTCCCAACTGCCCGCTCCGTCCTTGGCTATGCGGGGCAGGGTGTGGGCAAGGAGTTCGGACATGGTTCCCTTCTGTTCCTTCCGGCTCCAGAGAATGAGGTTTTTGCCAGCACGGGTAAAGGCTACATATAACAAATTCAGATTGTCTACCCACAATTGAAGTCGTTCGTGCAGATAGTCTTGCCGGTATATGGATTCCGCCATGGTGGCGGAATAGTTCACCGGCACTAGGCTGATGGCATTATAAGGCTCTTCCGGCGGTACGCACCACACCAGCTGGTTGTTGGTTTCGTTCTCCAGCTTCCAGTCGCAGAAGGGAATCAGTACGGTATGGAATTCCAGTCCTTTGGACTTATGGATGGAGAGGATGCGTATACCGTCCGTCTCACCGCTGGGGATGGTCTTGTTGCAAAGGGTTTCGTCCCAGTAGCGTATGAAGCTGTCCAGTTCGGAAGAGTTGCTTTGCAGATACTCCGTCACAGCATCGAAGAAGGAGAAGAGGTAGGCATCTTGCTTTTCAATACGGCTCATGCCGAAGATGCTGAACAGTTCTTCCAGCAACTCATACAAGGGCATCAGGCGCAGCGTTTCCCGCCGGGAGGTAAAAGCTTCGGGAAGGGGAGCCGTGTCTTCTTGCTGCTCGTCGTTGGTCTTTTGTAATTTGCAATTCTCCATTAACGAAGCCTCCGCAATCTTGTTTTCCGGATTCGACAGGCAGCGCAGGGCATCCATCAGCATGCAGATGGAAAGGGAAGCATTCAGCCGGAAAGCTTCGTCGGACACGACAGAGAGATGCAGTTCTTTGTCAAAATAGTCGGCTATTGGCGGGATATTCTTGTTCTTGCGGACAAGGATGGTGATGTCATTCAGTGCTACGCCTTCCTCCTGTAGCCGTTGTACCTCTTCTCCTAAGGCGAGAAGGGTTTGCTCTGTATAGTTGTGTTCATCATCCGGTTCAAGGAAGGCGGCTTTTACATAGCCGTATTCCTTGCTCTTGGGCGATTCCTGCACTACGTCGGCATAAGCGCGTTTCAGGGGTAGGCAATCCTCTTTCAGCTCGTTCAGATGCAGTGCGTTGAGGTGGTCTATGGCAGCCGTAAATACTTGGTTGTTGAAACGGATGATGTTCGTTTCGCTACGCCGGTTTGTCTTTAAGGTTTCCACACGGACGGGAAAGTTGTTTAATGGAGAACTTGATTCTCCACTCTCCATTTTCAATTCTTCATTGCCCAAACTGTTCAGTATTCCCCAGTCTCCGTTGCGCCAGCGGTAGATGGACTGCTTCACGTCTCCCACAATCAGACTGTCGGCTCCTTGCGAAAGTCCTTCGAGCAACAGTAGGCGGAAGTTGTCCCATTGCATGCGGCTGGTATCCTGGAATTCGTCAATCATGACGTTGCGTATGTTGGCGCCGATTTTCTCGAAGACGAACGAAGAGTCACCCTCGCGCACCAACTTGTGCAGCAGAGCGTTGGTGTCCGACAATAGAAAGCGGTTATGCTCTCGGTTCAGCGTACGTACCTCTTCGTCGATGTGATTGAGAAGTTGCAGTTTGTTGAGGTGCTGGAGCGAGAGGCGGCAACTGTTCAGCGTACGGTTGCGTTGCGGACGCATTCTTTCAGCTTCCTGCAGTAAAGGCATCAGGCTGGTTTCTGCCAGACGGAGGATGTCGTCCTTCCGTGCAGACGTTTTTGTTGCCCAGTTTTTTGCATCAGCCAAGCTGTTTTGCAGGGTGGCGTTCAGCACTTCCTTGTCCGACAGTCTGCCGTCGCGCAGCTTGCGGAAGTAGCTGCCTATGCCTCGGGCGCCTCCCTTCAAGTCTTCGGGAGTGAGTGCATGCCCTTCCAGTTCGCCCTCAAACTGGTCGCAGAAGCTTTTCATCTGTTCCAGGGCTTCGGTCTCCATGTCGCGCAACACATCCCGGTAGAGTCTCAGCGTGTTCGGAGTACGCAGGCATTGCCGCAGCTTTTCGCCGCGTTCTATGTAGCTTTCATCAAAGATGTTTCGTCCGAAGCTTTTCACTTCGTTCGAGACATTCCAGCGTTTGTCGTCGCGGATGCGCTCGTCGATGTAGTCCAGCAGCCATGCCAGTACGGGAGAAGTGGGGGTGAGCTTCTCGATGAGGCTGTCTACGGCATCACTCAGCACTTCACTGTTGTTCAGCTCTATGTTCAGGTTAGGACTCAGCTCCAGTTCGCGGGCAAGGTTACGCATCACGGATTGAAAAAAGGAGTCGATGGTTTCCACGCGGAAACGGCTGTAGTCATGCAGCATGTATTGCAGTGCCATGCCGGCCCGTTGGCGGATGTCCTCGTCCGTCAATTCGTCTCCACTCTCTCCTTGAGCTTTTAAATTATAATTCTTAATTCTTTCCAGGTATGCTTCGGAAGACGGTTCTCCCTTCCAGATGCCGTAAAGCTGTGTCAGTATGCGTTCCTTCATCTCTGCCGTGGCCTTGTTGGTGAAGGTTACGGCAAGTATCTGCCGGTAGGCGCGTGGATTGATTATCAAATGCTTGATGTATTCCACGGCTAGCGTGAAGGTTTTGCCGGAACCGGCAGAGGCTTTATATACTAATAATTCCATGTAAATCGCTGCATTGAATTTACCTGCAAACGTACACAAAAATAATGAGAAAAATAAATGCCGTTCTATCTTTTCTCACTTGTCTTTTCCTTTCAACAGTTCCTCCATTTTCAATACCTCGTCGCGATACTGGGCTGCTTCGATAAAATCGAGTTTCTTGGCTGCTTCCTGCATAAGCTTCCTGGTGCGTTCGATACTCTTTTCCAGTTGCTTGCGGCTCATGTACTGTACTATAGGGTCGGCAGCCATCGTAGATGTACTTTCTTGTTCCACATAGGGGCGGGGAGTGCTGGAAGTGAACTTCTCGCTGCTGAGGACGGCTTCGCCGGAAGCCTCGTTGGTGGCAAACACATTGAGGTTCTTCGCTTTCTTGATTTGCTGTGGCGTGATGCCGTGCTCTTCGTTGTACTTCAACTGCTTCTCGCGACGGCGGTTGGTCTCGTCGATGGTCAGTTGCATGCTGTCCGTTATCTTGTCGGCATACATGATGACCATGCCGTTCACGTTACGGGCGGCACGTCCGGCAGTCTGTGTCAGTGAACGGTGGGAACGGAGGAACCCCTCCTTGTCAGCATCAAGAATGGCAACAAGAGAGACCTCTGGCAGGTCGAGACCTTCACGTAGCAGATTGACCCCGACAAGTACATCGTAGATACCCTCGCGCAAGTCACCCATAATCTTCACACGTTCCAAAGTATCTACGTCGCTGTGGATATAATTACACTTCACGTTATTGTTCAGCAGATATTCGGTCAGTTCTTCGGCCATTCGTTTGGTGAGGGTGGTGACAAGGGTTCGCTCGCTCTTTTCGATGCGTACCTGGATTTCTTCCATCAGGTCGTCTATCTGGTTGTGGCTGGGACGCACCTCGATGATAGGGTCCAGGAGTCCGGTCGGGCGGATGACCTGCTCCACTACGATGCCTTCGGATTTCATCAGCTCATAGTCTGCCGGTGTGGCGCTGACGTAAATCACTTGCTTGGCCATCTCTTCGAATTCATCGAACTTCAGCGGGCGGTTGTCCATAGCAGCCGGTAGGCGGAAACCGTATTCCACCAGGTTTATCTTGCGGGCACGGTCACCTCCATACATGGCACGTATCTGCGGGACGCTGACGTGGCTTTCGTCAATGACTATCAGGAAATCTTCAGGGAAGAAATCCAGCAAGCAGTAGGGGCGGGTACCGGCAGCACGTCCGTCAAAGTAGCGCGAGTAATTCTCAATGCCGGAGCAATGTCCCAATTCGCGTATCATTTCCATGTCGTAGGTTACCCGTTCCTGCAAGCGCTTGGCCTCGAATGGACGACCTTCGTTTTCAAACCATTGCACCTGTTTGTGCAGGTCGTCCTCTATCTCGTGTATGGCACGCAACGTGGCTTCTTTGGTAGTCATGAAGAGGTTGGCGGGATAAATCTTATAGGCGTCGAACCTGGCGACGGTGATGCCGCTCATGGGGTCCACTTCCTCGATGCTGTCTATCTCGTCTCCCCAAAAGGTGACGCGCAGCAGGTTGTCGGCGTAAGCCAGGTAAATGTCCACTGTGTCGCCTTTCACGCGGAAGTTGCCGCGGTTCAGGTCTATGTCATTGCGTACGTAAAGACTGTCTACCAAGCGTCGCAGGAAGACATTGCGGCTGAAGTTCCTGCCTTGCTGCACTTCGATGACGTTGTTGTAGAAGTCTGCCGGGTTTCCCATGCCGTAGATGCACGAAACGGAAGATACTACCACCACGTCTTTCCTGCCCGAAAGCAGGGCCGAGGTTGCGGCAAGACGCAACTTGTCTATCTCGTCGTTAATGGCGAGGTCCTTTTCTATGTAAGTGTCCGAAGACGGCAGATAGGCTTCGGGCTGGTAATAATCGTAGTAGGATACATAATATTCCACAGCATTGTTCGGGAAGAATCCCTTGAACTCGCTATACAGCTGGGCGGCCAGCGTCTTGTTGTGGCTCAATATCAGTGTGGGCTTGTTGATGTTGGCAATGACATTGGCTATGGTGAATGTCTTTCCGGAACCGGTGACACCGAGTAATGTCTGTGCGGGGAGTCCCTCGCGCACACCCTCGGTCAGCTGTGCGATGGCCTCCGGCTGGTCACCGGTGGGCTGGTAGGCAGATGTCAGTTCGAATTTGCTCATTGTCTCTTTTTTAATGCGGCAATATTCGGCAAAATCTTTGAGATAAACAAAATTTTTTTGTTTACTTTGCAGCTATATTGATAACAACCATTAATAATTGTAATACAACGAAGAACATGATTTGGAATGAAAGTATTGAATGCATGGACCGCGAGAGCCTTCGTAAAATCCAGAGTATTCGCCTCAAAAGGACTGTGGAGCGTGTGTATCATGACACTCCTTTTTACCGTAAGAAAATGCAGGAACTGGGAATTACTCCTGATGATATAAACAGTATAGATGATATTGTAAAACTGCCTTTTACCACCAAGTATGACTTGCGGGACAATTATCCCTTCGGACTTTGTGCAGTACCCATGAGTCAGCTTGTACGTATCCATGCCTCTTCCGGCACTACCGGAAAGCCTACTGTGGTAGGCTATACCAGAAAAGATCTTTCGGCATGGTCCGAATGCCTTTCACGGGCTTTTACCGCCTATGGTGCCAGTAGCTCGGATATTTTTCAGGTGTCATACGGTTACGGACTTTTTACCGGCGGACTGGGTGCGCATGCCGGTGCCGAGAATATCGGGGCTTCTGTTATCCCGATGTCCAGTGGCAATACGGAGAAGCAGATTACGCTGATGCATGATTTCGGTTCTACTGTACTCTGCTGTACACCCTCATACGCCCTCTATTTGGCAGATGCCATCAAGGACTCCGGTCTTCCCCGCGAAGAGTTCAGGTTGAAAATAGGAGCATTCGGTGCTGAGCCGTGGACCGAAAGTATGCGTCGGGATATTGAAACTAAATTGGGTATCAAGGCCTTCGATATTTACGGACTTAGCGAGATTGCCGGTCCCGGTGTGGGCTATGAATGCGAGTGCCAGCATGGCACCCACCTCAATGAAGACCATTACTTCCCCGAAATTGTAGACCCGAAGACTCTTGAGCCGGTTGCTCCCGGCCAGACAGGTGAATTGGTGTTCACTCACCTTACGAAAGAGGGTATGCCGCTGTTGCGTTACCGCACAAAGGACCTCACTGCTCTGCATTATGAAAAATGCTCCTGCGGACGTACCTTGGTTCGTATGGACCGTATCTTGGGACGTAGTGATGATATGCTGATTATCCGTGGTGTCAACGTATTCCCCACGCAGATAGAGTCTGTCATTCTCGAAATGCCGGAATTCGAGCCTCACTATCTCTTGCTGGTAGACCGCAAGAACAATACCGATACCATGGAGTTGCAGGTTGAAGTTCGCCCTGAATACTATTCCGACGAAATCAACAAGATGTTGGCTCTGAAGAAGAAGCTCGTAGCCCGCCTGCAGAGTGTACTCGGCCTCGGCGTAGATGTCCGTCTGGTAGAACCACGCAGTATTGAGCGCAGCGTAGGCAAGGCAAAGCGCGTCATCGACAACCGAAAGCTTTAATAACTTATAACTTATAACTCAATAATCATGGTAGCAAAACAACTTTCCATTTTTCTGGAGAACAAGTCCGGCCGCCTCACGGAGGTGACTGAAGTTCTTGCAAAAGAAGGTGTCAACCTTTCTGCTCTATGTATTGCAGAGAATGCCGATTTCGGTATCCTTCGTGGTATTGTTTCCGAACCGGATAAAGCATATAAGGCTTTGAAAAATAATCACTTCGCTGTGAATGTGACAGATGTAGTAGGGATCAGTTGTCCTAATATCCCCGGCTCATTGGCAAAAGTACTCCGTTTCCTATCCGACGAAGGTGTCTTCATCGAGTATATGTATTCTTTTGCCAACGGTGAAACGGCCAATGTTATCATCCGTCCCAACGACATGGATAATTGTATCCGTGTATTGACAGAAAAAAAGGTCGATTTGTTGGCGGCAAGTGACTTGTATAAGCTGTGAAATAGTGGTTAGGGATAATCCCTAATCCCTAACCGTTAATCCCTGTTTCTAACCCGTTCATCTGGTTTTTGAAAAATTAAGGCTCGTATCGTTGCTTTATTCGATGCGAACCTCTATCTTTGCGCATTATTTGAACAAAAGTAATGAAGAAGAACATCCTAATAACTCTGCTTGCAGCATTGCTGCTCTCCTCGTGTGGAGAATACAATAAATTGCTGAAAAGCACGGATTATGAATACAAGTACGAGGCGGCAAAAAATTACTTCGCAAAAGGTCAGTACAACCGTGCTGCTACTTTGCTCAACGAATTGATTGCCATTCTCAAAGGTACTGATAAGGCGGAGGAATCCCTCTATATGCTGGGCATGAGTTACTATAACCAGAAGGATTATCAGACTGCTGCGCAGACTTTCATTCAGTACTACAACGTTTATCCCCGTGGTACATTTACAGAATTGGCACGCTTCCATGCCGGTAAAGCTTTGTATCTGGATACTCCGGAGCCGCGTTTGGATCAATCCGGTACATACAGTGCTATCCAACAGTTGCAGATGTTTATGGAATACTTCCCGCAAAGCTCCAAGAAAGAGGAGGCGCAGAACATGATATTTGCCTTGCAGGACAAGTTGGTGATGAAGGAATATCTGTCTGCAAAACTTTATTATAATATGGGTAACTATCTGGGCAATAACTATCAGGCGTGTGTTATCACTGCTCAGAATGCCTTGAAGGATTATCCATATACCAACCTGCGTGAAGATTTATCCATTCTTATCTTGCGTGCCAAGTATGAATTGGCTGTATATAGTGTGGAAGATAGAAGAGCGGAACGTTACCGTGAAGCTGTGGATGAGTGCTATGCTTTTAAAAACGAATTCCCTGAAAGCAAATATACGAAGGAAGCCGACCGAATCTTCAAGGAGGCACAGAAAATGCTGGGAGAAGGAAGCGAAGAGTAATAATAAGAAGGTACCACAGACTGAAAGTTACGAATTGCAAATGGCAAGCATGAATATGCTAAGTGGTTTGTGATTTAAAGTTTATGATTGATAAAGTAATTAATAATTTGTAATTAATACGATAGATAAATTTATGGATTACAGAAAGACAAATGCTCCTACTACTACGGTGACCCGTGATATGATGGAGTTGTGTGAGGATACTGGTAATGTATACGAAAGCGTAGCGATTATCGGAAAACGTGCCAACCAGATTAGTGTGGAAATCAAGAATGACCTTTCCAAAAAGCTTGCTGAGTTTGCCTCTTACAATGATAATCTGGAAGAAGTGTTCGAAAACCGGGAACAGATTGAGATTTCCCGCTATTACGAAAAACTGCCGAAGCCGACATTGATTGGAACACAAGAGTATATTGAGGGTAAGATTTATTATCGTAACCCGGCTAAGGAAAAAGAAAAATTGCAGTAATGATACAGCGTATTCAATCCGTTTATTTGTTGTTGGTAACTAT
The DNA here is from genome assembly GCF_013373675.1 of Bacteroides sp. L10-4. Classification (NCBI taxonomy): domain Bacteria; kingdom Pseudomonadati; phylum Bacteroidota; class Bacteroidia; order Bacteroidales; family Bacteroidaceae; genus Bacteroides; species Bacteroides sp. L10-4. Next base: position 40,622 of record NZ_JABXJH010000009.1, on the reverse strand, counting down.
CTTGCTGGTTGTGACAATCTGTATGCCTGTAGGACAGTTCATTGGAACGGACGGAGTAACGGCACATGTTTTCAAACCTCTGGGAGTGTCTTTGGCTGGCGGAGGATTTTTGTCTACTTGGGGCTTGTTCGGGATATTGTTGCTCAGTGTGCTTGTTTCCTTCTGTACTATATTCCTTTTCCGTAACCGTATGTTGCAAATACGTATGACGATTTTTAGCAGTATTCTGCTGATAGGCTACTACATAGCCTTCTGTGTCTTTATGTTCATTTTGAAGGATAATTTGGATGCAATGACTTTCCAGCTAGGATGGGCTCTCTGCCTTCCGGTGGTAGCCATCATTCTCAACTATCTGGCTTTTCGTGCCATCTACAAGGATGAGGTGATGGTTAAGGCAGCAGATCGTTTAAGAAGATAAGAAGGGTTTTGATAATTAATAATAAAAGGCAGACCACGTGTTTCATTCGGAATACGTGGTCTGCCTTTTTACTGGATTTTTCCTTAGACCTTGTCACTTGGGACTACTGCTGTTCCGTATAAGGCGAGCATATAGATATGGGCGTCTGAGACATCTTTTCAAGTGTGATGGAAGAAAGAGGCGGGAAGTGGGTGAGGGCGGAATATAAAAACGGACAAAAATCCCGGATATCTTAGCAAGAACCTGGGATTTCTGTAGGATAGCTCAGAATACTACTTGAAGGTATTATTTCTTCAAGTCGAACAAATAAGTAATCTTGGCTGTAATAACTCCATGTGCGGAACGTGAGAAAAAATCCTTCTTGGTGCTACCATAGAAATCGGACAAAGCATAGTAGTATCTTCCTTCTACAAGGAAATTGCCAGCCTTGGTGCGCAGTTCTATGCCTGCTCCACCTGCAATGCCGTAGTCAAATTTATTGTCTATGGCCTTTCCGTGCTGTTCCACGGTGATGTGGGTGTAGGAGTCTGCTATAGTACCGTCCCAATCACCGTCTATCTTTTCACTGTCGCCAAGCAGGAAACCTATCTGTGGACCGGCATGGATAAAGAATTGCAGACCGCGGTTTTTGCCGAATGCCAGATGTGCCAAGAACGGTATTTCCACATAGTTCATGGTGCGAGTGTAGCTCAGTGTGGGGTAGTCCTCATAGTACTCATTCCAACCGTGCTGTGAGTAGTTTATTTCAATTTGTGCACCGCAAATCATACTGAAATATTTCTCAGAGATATATCGGGCTGTCACACCACCGTTGACGCCCATCAGATTCTTCTGCTTGACAGAGGGAGAGAAGCTTACGCTATTCAGATTGATGCCTCCATTGACGCCGACAGCGAAGTTGTGGCGTTGCTCGCCCACCTGTGCATGCAGAGGCAATACACATGCACACACCAGTAAGGCGAATATGACGATTGTTTTTAGTTTCATTCGAAAATATAGTTACGAGTTATATGAATCCCTAATCAAAGTCCAGTTTCACTAGCTCAAAGTTCTTGGTGAAGTGCACAAAGAACACCTTCTTGTTGATGAAGCCTCCCCAGTTGTTTACCCGTTGGAACTTGAAGCCGGTCTGGATAGGTATCAAATCTAATCCCTGCATGTTTTTCTCGAAAGAAGAGCCGTAGCGCGCAAGTCCTTTCAGGAAGAAATAACCGGTATCAAAGCCTAGCATTCCGAATTTGGGATAGCGCTCATCCATCTCCTTACCATACCATCTGCGGTAGGTTTTGGTGAAGTTGATGGCGGCAGGAAGCAGGTTGTTTGTATAGAAAGAGGAATAAAAATAGGTGTCTAACTCAAAGAAGGCTTCCAGGTGGTCTTTGGTGTAGGTCTGCCATTCCGGATAACCGAACAAATGAATACGGCTTTCGGGTTGCTCGCGCACCAATAGCGTTAATTGGGGAAGTATCTTAATCAATGTCAGGTTGCTGCCTGATGTGGGAATGAAGATGTTCTCACGGTCAGCACGTAATACCGTTTTCAAGGATTCTACGGCGACACTCTCTTTCAAGCTCTTCATCGGGATGGAACGGTTGCGTAGTTCGTCTTTCAGTCCCTTGATGAATTCTGCCTTGTCCTTGGTATCCTGGCTGGCTTCAATAAAGATGACATTGGCATTGGGGAACTGGCGTACGAAATGATTGTACACCTCGGAGTACAGATAAGATTGTGGGGTATTTATCTGGTAGATTGCCGGATTTTGAAATACAGTGTTGTCTTTCGACGTAAATGGTATCACCAGACGCGTGTTTTGTTTCTTGGCAAACTCGGCCAGCGGCTTGATATGTTGTTGGTATAGAGGCCCGAAGATGATGTCCATATCTTTCATCTCGCTTTTACCCAGAATGGAGTTCAATGAGGTGTTCTCGGGACCCGAATTGTAAGTATACAGGTCAATGGAAGTGCCGGTACGTTTCAGGCTGTCTACGGCTATCAGCAGACCTTCGTAGTATTCTACCATACGGGAGGATTCGCTCTTCGATACCCCGTCCAGGAAGGGGAGGATGACAGCAGCCTTGATGGTGCTGAAACGCTCTGTCTCTTTTCTGTTTTCGCGGAACAACTCACTGTCGGTAGGTATTGCCTGCGATTGGGTGCTTTGCTCCGTCTGCGCTTTGGGATAGGGAATACAGAGGAAGGTTCCCTTCTTTATTTTGTTTTCGCCTTTCAACTCCGGGTTGGCAGCTATCAGTTCGGTTTCGCTGATGCCGTATTCGCGGCTGATGCTGAATACGGTTTCTTTCCGTTTCACCTTGTGCATGTCACGGCATCGTGATTCTACGGGGCCGGGAATATTGTTGGCAACTACAGTGTTGTTTTGCGTTTCAACTGGGACAATGGTTTTGGCTTCGGTTGTGGAAGGGATGCGGATTACTTGTCCGATACGAAAATTCTCGGCACTCAGTCCCGGGTTGGCATCGCAGATGGCTCTGGCAGATACATTGTATTTTACAGTCAACCGGTAGAGGGTCTCACCGGCTTCGATAGTATGGTATGTCTCTTTTTGTACGTTGGCAGCGTTGCGCGGGATGCGCAGCGTGCGTCCGATGAATATTTTTTCGTCACTGCCGGGATTCAGCTTGATGATATCCGACTGGCTGACGCCGTACATGCTGGCGATGGAATAAAGACTTTGTCCTTTCTCGATAGTATGCAGAAAATAAGATTGATTCTCTTGTGCTACTGCATTGATACTGTATGCACCGGCAAGCAGCAAGGAGCAGATAATGCGGTTAATCGTTTTCATTCAGTAATCGTTGGTTTATGTTTACAATTTCCCAAAGTAGCTGCAAAGGTACGAATATTGTGGCATTCTAACCAAAGGATTGCGTTAAGAAATAATATTGTGCATTTCAAAACTGAAAAATAGCGCTTGCCAGCTGATATTCGGGGGGAAACAGTTATTTTTGCAGTTAAAACGATAGGATTAATCAACATGCAAGAAGAAACAGAATATATCAATGTATATGGTGCGCGTGTACACAACCTCAAGAATATTGATGCGGAAATCCCTCGTAACAGCCTGACTGTGATTACAGGCTTGAGCGGAAGCGGCAAGTCCTCCCTGGCATTCGATACTATTTTTGCCGAAGGGCAACGTCGCTATATCGAGACCTTTTCAGCCTATGCCCGTAACTTTCTGGGTAATCTGGAACGTCCGGACGTGGACAAGATAACGGGATTGAGTCCGGTTATCTCTATTGAGCAAAAAACTACGAACAAGAATCCACGCTCCACCGTAGGCACCACCACAGAGGTCTACGACTATCTGCGTCTGCTCTTTGCCCGTACTGGTGACGCTTATTCTTACCTTTCGGGCGAGAAGATGGTGAAGTATACCGAGGAACAGATTCTTGACCTTATCCTGAAGGATTACAAGGGAAAACGCATTTATATTCTTGCTCCGCTGGTGCGTAGCCGTAAGGGACATTACAAAGAACTCTTCGAACAGGTGCGCAAGAAGGGCTATCTCTATGTACGTGTGGATGGTGAGGTGCACGAAGCTTTGCCCGGTATGAAACTGGACCGCTACAAGAACCACGATGTGGAGGTGGTGATAGATAAGTTGGTGGTGACGGATAAGGATGACACACGTCTGAAGAACAGCGTGGCCACCGCCATGCGCCAAGGTGACGGACTGCTGATGATACTCGATGTGCAGACGGATAGCGTGCGCCATTACAGCAAACGGTTGATGTGTCCCGTGACGGGGTTGTCTTATCGGGAACCGGCACCGCACAACTTTTCGTTCAATTCGCCGCAAGGCGCATGCCCTAAGTGCAAGGGGCTGGGAGTGGTCAGTCAGATTGATATTGACAAGGTGATTCCTGACCGTGAGCTCTCCATTGCCGGAGGTGCCATCGCACCATTGGGGAAAGCTAAGAACAGTATGATTTTCTGGCAGATTGCCGCCTTACTGGAGAAATATGAAGCAACGCTGAAAACTCCGGTGAAGAAGTTGCCGGACGATGCACTGGATGAGATACTCTACGGCTCGGACGAGCGTATCAAGATAAAGAGTTCATTGATAGGTACCTCTTCCGATTATTTTGTGACGTTTGAGGGGGTTGTAAAGTATATCAAGATGCTGCAGGAGAAGGATGCTTCTGCCACGGCACAGAAGTGGGCGGATCAGTTTGCCAAGACTGCCGTTTGTCCGGAATGTCATGGTGCCAAGTTGAATAAAGAAGCGCTTTCATTCCGCATTCACGACAAGAACATCTACGAATTGTCCACGATGGACATCAATGAACTGTATGACTGGCTGGCAAACGTGAACCCGTATCTCAGTAGCAAGCAGCAGCAGATTGCCGGTGAAATCCTGAAGGAAATCCGTACACGGCTCAAGTTTCTGCTTGACGTCGGTCTGGATTATCTTTCGCTGAACCGCAGTTCCGTCAGCCTTTCCGGTGGCGAAAGCCAGCGTATCCGCCTGGCTACGCAGATAGGCTCTCAGTTGGTGAATGTGTTGTATATATTGGACGAGCCGAGTATCGGCCTGCACCAACGAGACAACCAGCGCTTGATATGCTCTTTGAAGGACTTGCGTGACATTGGCAACTCCGTCATTGTGGTGGAGCATGACAAGGATATGATGCTTGCGGCCGATTATGTCATTGATATGGGGCCGAAAGCCGGTAGGCTGGGAGGGGATGTTGTCTTTGCCGGTACTCCCCGCGAAATGCTCCGGACGCATACGCTGACTTCCCAATATTTGAACGGTGAACGTGCCATCGAGGTGCCTGCCAAGCGTCGCGAGGGCAATGGGCACAGCCTGTGGCTGCGTGGCGCCAAGGGTAATAACCTGAAGAATGTGGATGTGGAGTTTCCGTTGGGCAAGCTGATTTGCGTTACTGGTGTTTCCGGCAGTGGTAAGTCCACGCTTATCAATGAGACGTTGCAGCCTATTCTTTCACAGAAATTCTATCGTTCTCTGCAGGACCCTTTGGAGTATGGCAGCATTGAAGGATTAGAATATATAGATAAGGTGGTGAATGTAGATCAGTCTCCCTTGGGGCGTACCCCGCGTTCCAATCCGGCCACGTATACGGGCGTATTTTCCGATATACGCAATCTGTTTGTCGGCTTACCCGAAGCGAAGATACGCGGATATAAGGCGGGACGCTTCTCCTTCAATGTCAGTGGAGGGCGATGCGAGGCTTGCCAAGGCAACGGGTACAAGTGTATTGAGATGAATTTCCTGCCAGATGTGTATGTGCCTTGCGAGGTGTGTCACGGCAAACGCTACAACCGCGAGACGCTGGAAGTACGTTTTAAGGGAAAATCTATTGCCGATGTGCTGGATATGACCATCAACCGTGCGGTGGAGTTTTTCGAGAATGTTCCTCAGATATTGAACAAAATTAAGGTTATTCAGGAAGTCGGATTGGGTTATATCAAGTTGGGGCAGTCCTCCACCACGCTCTCCGGAGGTGAGAGTCAGCGCGTGAAGTTGGCTACTGAACTTTCCAAACGTGATACGGGCAAGACTCTTTATATCCTTGACGAACCTACCACCGGACTCCATTTCGAGGATATTCGCGTTCTGATGAACGTGTTGAACAAACTCGTAGACAAAGGGAATACTGTTGTCGTCATTGAGCATAATCTCGATGTTATCAAGATGGCAGATTATATCATTGATATGGGGCCTGAAGGTGGCAAGGGAGGAGGGGAGCTTCTTTCCTGCGGGACGCCTGAAGAGGTGGCAAAAAGCGAGAAAGGCTATACTCCGAAATTCCTGCGTGAAGAGCTGGAAGCTGATAAAATAAAATTTGTAAATTGCCATGGTGAAAATCAATAAGACGAATGCAGCAAGGCTTCTCGACAAGGCCAAGATTGCGTATGAGCTCATTCCCTACGAGGTGGATGAGAATGACTTAAGTGCAGTGCATGTAGCTGCCAGTTTGGGTGAGGACATCAATTGCGTGTTTAAGACGCTGATTCTTCACGGTGATAAATCCGGCTATTTTGTTTGTGTCATTCCGGGTGAGCACGAAGTGGATTTGAAGCTGGCGGCAAAGGCATCGGGTAACAAAAAGTGTGACCTTATTCCGGTTAAGGAACTTTTACCCCTGACAGGCTATGTCCGGGGCGGGTGTTCACCCATCGGCATGAAGAAGCCTTTCCCTACCTATATTCACGAAACGTGCCTTCAGTTTCCATATATTTATATCAGTGCCGGACAACGCGGTTTGCAGCTTAAACTAGACCCGAAGGATTTGGTAAGGGAAGTACATGCAGAGGTTTGTGTTCTTTTTAATGAATAAATCTTCTATTTTTTGCTGAGATATTTTAATTATATAAGGAAATATTCAATAGAATTTATATATTTGCAGGAATTATTCAAGAAATCAATCTAATTACTAATTCTAAAAACTAATTTTTATGTTCAACAAACACCCTAAAGGTCTGATTGCCGCATCTTTTGCTAATTTGGGCGAGCGCTTCGGCTTTTATACCATGATGGCCATTCTTGTACTTTTTCTGCAAGCCAAGTTCGGACTGGATGGAAAAGAGGCAGGGTTGATTTACTCAACATTTTATTTTTCTATTTACATTCTTGCATTGATAGGTGGTATTATTGCCGACAGAACTCGTAACTACAAAGGTACCATCTTTACCGGTATTGTCTTGATGGCGGTAGGCTACTTGATGCTGGCCATCCCGTCTCCTACACCGGTTGCCAATAAAACCTTGTTTTTGGTGATTACTTGTGCAGCCTTGTTTGTCATAGCTTTCGGAAATGGCCTTTTCAAGGGAAATCTTCAAGCGCTGGTAGGGCAGATGTACGACAATCCCCAATATTCCAGCATGCGCGATTCCGGTTTCTCCTTATTCTATATGTTCATCAATGTAGGTGCCATCTTTGCTCCGTTTGCCGCAGTAGGCGTACGTAACTGGTGGCTGTCCACGTTCGGCTACAATTATGATGCCGACCTGCCTGCCCTTTGCCACGGACATCTGGCTGGAACGCTGACTCCCGAAGCTGTGGACACTTACAGCGCATTGGCGGCAAAAGCCACTATTTCCGGAACACCCGTAACGGATATGACGGTATTTGCCAATGAATATCTGAATGTGTTTACTACCGGTTTCCACTATGCATTCGGTGTAGCTATCTTGGCTATGGCTCTTTCTCTGGTGATTTTTATCATCAACAGAAAGAAGTTCCCCGATCCCAGCAAGAAGGTTGCTGCAAAAGTAGGCGACGCAACTGTTGTGGAGATGAGTGCGCAAGAGGTGAAACAGCGCATGTATGCATTGTTTGCCGTATTTGGTGTGGTAATTTTCTTCTGGTTTTCTTTCCATCAGAATGGATTGACGCTGACTTATTTTGCCAAGGAATATACAGATTTGAATTTGTTCGGAATGGCTATTTCCGCTGAGCTATTCCAGTCTTTGAACCCGATTTTTGTTGTGTCTCTGACACCAGTTATTATGGCTGTTTTTGCAGCACAACGTGCCAAGGGTAAAGAGCCTTCCACTCCGCGGAAGATTGCCATCGGTATGGGTATTGCTGCCACCGGCTTTCTTATAATGGCTATCGGTTCTTATGTAAGCAACTTGCCGATGCACAAGGATATTATCGCTTTGGGTACTTCTCCGGTGAAGGTGACTCCGCTGTTGCTGATGGTTACCTATCTGATATTGACTGTTGCCGAGTTGTACATATCTCCGTTGGGCATTTCATTCGTGTCCAAGGTGGCTCCTCCCAAATATCAGGGTATCATGCAGGGCGGTTGGCTGGGTGCTACTGCCATTGGTAATCAGTTGCTCGTTATCGGTGCTATCCTCTACGAAAGTATCCCTATCTGGATGACGTGGACGGTATTTGTAGTAGCGTGCTGCATTTCCATGTTTACCATGCTGTTCATGCTAAAATGGCTTGAAAAGGTGGCGAAGTAATCGGAAACGAAAGATAAAACTAAAGGCTGCGCAATGTTCGTAATGAACTGTGCAGCCTTTAGTTTTTGGAGGACTTTTAATGCCGGGGGTCAGATTTCCAGTCCCATGATGTAGTCATTCATATAATATCCGTTTCCTATCGGGAAATCCCCTTCACGGAGTTTCTGCATTCCCATGTGTTCGTAAAACTGCAGTGCCTTGTTGTTACGGTTCACATTCAGCTCCATCACACAAGGGCCGGGATGTACTTCCTTGATATACCTGATGGCTTCACGGAAGAGGAAACTGCCGCAATGTGCACCTTGGTAATGTGGGAGTACATAAATCTTCTGCAAGTGAAATAAATTTTCCCCTTGCTGCTCTACAGACACATAGCCCACCGCTTCACATTCCTTGTAAGCCAGAAAGTAGACATGACCTTCTTCTTCCATTTGTTTACGGATATTGTCCAATGAATACATCCATTCCATCATGTAGGCGGTCTGCTCGGGAGTAAGGATATCCTTATACGTAACGGGAAATATTTGTTGCGCAAGTTTCTGAATCAGTGCGCAATCTGCTGTCGTTGCTTTTCTTATAGTAAACATATCGGTGGTATTTATACTGTTTGGGTTGTAAAGTTAAGTCTTTTTTGTGAAACAATCGTTATCTTTGCAGACCGTTACCGAACTAACTAATTCTGATTTTAAAAAATATGGCATTTACGAGCAACATTATGATTGTCCGCCACAGATTGCTGAAGGAACTGGTAAAGCTGTGGAATAATAACGAACTTGTGGATAAAATAGACCGGCTGCCTATCGAGCTGAGTCCGAGACGGTCCAAGCATGCGGGACGCTGCTGCGTGCACAAAGAGCGCGCAGTGTGGAAGTACAAATCACTGCCGTTGCTGGGACTCGATATGGAGGACGAGATGGATGAACTGACTCCTTTGTCGGAGTACGCTGCCCGTGCACTGGATAGAGCGGAGAATGGCAAGCCGAAAGACAATATCATGTGTGTGATTGACGAAGCTTGTTCGGCATGTGTGCAGATAAACTACGAGATTACGAACCTTTGCCGCGGATGTACGGCACGCGGTTGCCAGGTGAATTGTCCCAAGAAAGCTGTACATGTCAAGGAGAGCGGGCAGGCGTGGATTGACCATGATGCGTGTATCAGTTGCGGCATCTGCCATAAGAGCTGTCCCTACCATGCCATTGTTTATATTCCTGTACCTTGTGAGGAAGCTTGTCCCGTAAAAGCCATCAGTAAGGATGAGAAGGGGATAGAGCATATTGACGAAAGCAAATGTATCTATTGCGGAAAGTGTCTCAATGCATGTCCGTTCGGAGCAATTTTCGAAATATCGCAGGTATTTGACGTGTTACACAGAATCCGCAAGGGTGAGCAGGTGGTAGCTATTGTGGCTCCGTCCATTCTGGGGCAGTTCAAGACAACCATTGAACAAGTGTATGGCGCATTGAAACAAGTTGGTTTTACGGATGTCATTGAGGTAGCTCAGGGAGCGATGGATACTGTCAGCAACGAGGCGCACGAGCTGATTGAGAAGTTGAAGGAGGGCCAGAAGTTTATGACGACTTCCTGCTGTCCGTCTTATATAGAGCTGGTGAACAAGCATATTCCTGCCATGAAGCCTTACGTGTCAGGTACCGGGTCTCCGATGTATTATGCTGCCCGCATTGCTAAAGAGAAGTATCCGGATGCGAAGGTGGTCTTTATAGGCCCTTGTGTTGCCAAGCGCAAAGAGGCGCAGCGTGACGAGGCGGTGGACTTCATCATGACTTTCGAGGAAATGGCTTCTGTGCTTGCCGGGCTGGATATTCAGATGGAGCAGGCACAGCCCTATTCCATGAGTTTCACTTCCGTGCGCGAGGCGCATGGCTTCGCGCAGGCAGGGGGCGTGATGGGTGCCGTGAAAGCCTATCTGAAGGAAGAGGCGGATAAAATCAATGCCGTACAAGTGGCTAATCTGGATAAGAAAGCTATTGGTGCGTTGCGTGCTTACGTCAAGTCGGGCAAGGCTCCGGGGCAGTTTATTGAAGTGATGGCTTGTGAGGGCGGTTGTATTACCGGGCCATGTTCGCATAATGAAATAACTGCCGGAAAGCGCCAGCTGACGCAGGAGTTGGCAAAGAGAAAAGAGACGTATTAGCCCTTTGTCCGTTTATATGAAGCATTTGATTGACAAACTGCGGAGCAATCGCAGGCTGGATGCCGAAGAGTATAAAGCCTTGCTTCTTTGTCGGGACACAGCCCTTGCAGCCTACCTGCAAGGGCTTGCCCGGGAAGAAGCGCTTGCCCGCTTTGGTAATAAAATCTTCATTCGCGGACTGATTGAGATAACCAACCGTTGCCGCAATAACTGCTACTATTGCGGCATACGGAAGGAGAACCGGAACATCACCCGTTATGAGCTGACGCAGGAGGAGATTCTTTCGTGTTGCCATGAAGGCTATCGGTTGGGCTTCCGTACCTTTGTGCTGCAAGGGGGCGAAGCGCCGGCGGTGAAGGATGAGGGGATGGTGGAGACAGTTGCCGCCATCCGGCAATCCTTCCCGGATTGTGCCATTACCTTATCCTTGGGCGAGAAATCGCGGGAAGCCTACGAACGTTTCTTCCTGGCAGGTGCCAACCGCTATCTGTTGCGGCACGAAACCTGCAATGAAAGGCACTATCGCAAGCTCCATCCGGCGGAGATGTCTCTTTCTCACCGGTTACAATGCCTGGGGTGGTTGAAAGAGATAGGCTATCAAGTGGGAACCGGAATCATGGTAGGCAGTCCTTACCAGACGGTAGACCATCTGGTGGAAGACATTCTCTTCATCGAACGGTTTCATCCGGAGATGATAGGCATAGGACCTTTCCTTCCGCATCACGATACTCCGTTTTCCTCTTTTTCATCGGGAGATATGGAGTTGACGCTGAAGCTGCTTTCTATCTTCCGGCTGATGCATCCTTCCGCACTGATACCTGCCACTACTGCCTTGGCTACACTTGCCCCGGACGGACGGGAGCGGGGAATATTGGCGGGCGCCAATGTCGTGATGCCCAACCTTTCGCCTTCTCATCAACGGGCAAAGTATTCCCTTTACGACGACAAAGCCTCTGTGGGTGCTGAAGCTGCAGAAGGTTTGCAGAAACTGGAGGAGCGACTGAAAGGAATAGGCTATGAAGTGTCCAAAGAGAGAGGAGATTATGAGAATGGAGAATTGACCGTTGATAATTGATAATTTTCAAATCTTCATTCTTTATTTTAATTACCAATTATCAATTTACGAAGTGTATAACATAAAGTCAAGACAAGCGGAAGAATTTATCAATCATCAGGAGATATTGGACACGTTGGAGTATGCCCGGGCAAACCGCAACAATCGTCCGCTCATCGAGAGTCTGATTGACAAGGCTGCTTTGTGCCGGGGGCTTTCCCATCGGGAGGCGGCCCTGCTGCTGGAATGCGACGAGCCGGAACTGGTAGAGCGTATTTTTCATTTGGCGCGTGAAATCAAACAGAAATTCTATGGTAACCGCATTGTGATGTTTGCCCCGCTTTACCTTTCCAACTATTGCGTGAATGGTTGCGTCTATTGCCCGTATCATGCCAAGAACCGTACCATTCCCCGCAAGAGACTCTCGCAAGAGGAGATACGCCGCGAGGTTATCGCCTTGCAGGACATGGGACATAAACGTCTGGCGCTGGAAGCCGGAGAAGACCCTCGGAACAATCCCATCGATTATATTCTGGAGTCCATCCGTACTATCTACAGCATCCATCACAAGAACGGAGCCATTCGCCGGGTGAATGTCAACATAGCCGCTACTACGGTGGAGAACTATCGGTTGCTGAAAGAGGCAGGCATCGGCACCTATATCCTTTTTCAGGAGACTTACAGCAAAGGGCATTACGAAGCCTTGCATCCCACAGGACCGAAAAGTAATTATGCCTACCACACCGAAGCGATGGACTGTGCCATGGAGGGAGGCATCGACGATGTAGGTATCGGCGTATTGTTTGGTCTGAATACCTATCGCTACGACTTCGTAGGATTGCTGATGCATGCCGAACATCTGGAAGCTACCTTTGGCGTAGGTCCGCATACCATCAGCGTGCCGCGTATCTGTCCGGCAGATGATATTTCGACCGAAGACTTTCCCGATGCCATCTCAGATGAGATGTTCAGCCGTATTGTGGCGGTTACCCGCATTGCAGTGCCTTATACGGGAATGATTATTTCCACCCGTGAGTCGGAAGCCGTACGCCGCCGGGTGCTCGAACTGGGCGTTTCGCAGATAAGCGGCGGTTCGCGTACCAGTGTGGGAGGCTATGCCGTTCCGGAAACGGAAGAGGAGGACTCTTCCCAATTCGATGTAAGCGACCGGCGCACGCTGGATGAAGTGGTGAATTGGCTGCTCGACCTGGGGCATATTCCCAGTTTCTGTACCGCCTGCTATCGCGAGGGACGCACCGGAGACCGTTTCATGTCGCTCGTCAAGCGCGGGCAGATAGCAAACTGTTGCCAGCCCAATGCCCTGATGACCTTGAAGGAATATCTGGAGGACTATGCCTCTTCTGACACAAAGGAGAAGGGAATACGGCTGATTCGTGAGGAGATGGAACATATCCCGAATCGCAAGATACGGGCGATGACCGAGCGTAACCTCCAAGAGATAGGAGAAGGGAAAAGGGATTTCAGATTTTAGATTTCAAGCAGAAGAAAAAAGGAGAATATGAATCATACACCCCATTCAAACCGTCTGCACATTGCAATTTTCGGACGACGGAACAGCGGAAAGTCCAGCCTTGTCAATGCTTTGACCGGGCAAGACACAGCATTGGTATCGGCAACTCCCGGCACTACTACCGACCCCGTGACAAAGGCCATGGAAGTATATCCTCTGGGTTCGTGTCTCTTTATTGATACTCCCGGCTTTGATGACGATGAAGGCGAACTGGGCGAGATGCGTGTGGAACGTACCTTGAAGACGGTGGAGAAAGCCGACGTCGCCCTCTTGCTTTATGAAGAAGACGGAACTTTGGAAAAACAATGGATGGATTTGCTGGCAGAGCAAGGAATTCCCGTTATACCAATACTGAATAAAGCCGATTCCCGCCGGGATGTCGCTTCGTTGGTGCTCTGGATTGAAAGGGAGTGTGGACGGACTCCAGTTGTAGTCAGTGCCAAAGAAGGCACCGGCATTCAGGACATATTCGATGCCATCCTTGAGAAACTTCCCGAGGACTTTGGTGAGCAAACCATTACGGGCGGACTAGTGGCTGAGGGAGATGTTGTTTTGTTGGTCATGCCCCAAGATATTCAAGCCCCAAAAGGTCGGTTGATTCTTCCGCAGGTGCAGACCATCCGCGAACTGTTGGATAAAAAGTGCCTGGTGATGAGCTGCACCACCGATAAGCTGCAAGCCTCTCTGCAAGCCCTTGTCCGTCCGCCCAAGCTGATTATCACAGACTCTCAGGTATTTCCCGTCGTTTATCGGCAAAAGCCCGCCGAAAGCAGCCTCACCTCTTTTTCGGTTCTTTTTGCCGGTTACAAAGGGAATATCCATGATTTTGTGGAGGGAGCTGCCGCTATCCACTGCCTCACAGCGCAATCGCGCGTACTGATAGCCGAAGCTTGTACCCATGCTCCGCTGGCCGAGGACATCGGGAAGGTCAAAATTCCCCGCCTGCTGCGGAAGCGTGTCGGTGGGGGATTGCAGATAGACTTCGTCTCCGGGAGTGACTTCCCAAAAGACTTGTCCCGATACGACTTGATTATCCACTGCGGGGCCTGTATGTTCAATCGTAAGTATGTACTCAACCGTATTGCCCATGCCCGCGCACAACATATCCCCATAACTAACTACGGAGTGGTGATTGCGAGTCTGACCGGTATATTGGATAAAATAGTTATCCATCGGTAAATATTCCCCTTTCTCTGTTCAGGCTTATCAATCGGCTTATTTATCTGTAAATCTTAATAACTTATTGACCATAAACGATATGTTGTTCACACTACTGATGATGGAGAGTGGTGTGTACTGCTTTTATTGTTAATCATATTTAATATAAGGTACTTTGTAATACAAGGTACTGGTATAATACATATATTTGTGCCATACAAGGAACGTCAATAGAATTAATAAGGACACTCATTACTCTATTGCGCAGCAAAATAGTAAATTGTCAAATTGTAAATGCCATTATGGATGTAAACAATGTAAAGTCGCAAATGCGCAAGGGCATGCTTGAATATTGCATCATGCTGCTGCTTCACAAAGAGCCGGCTTATGCTTCGGATATCATTCAGAAGTTGAAAGAAGCCAGACTGATTGTAGTAGAAGGTACACTTTATCCATTGCTCACCCGTCTGAAGAATGACGACCTTCTGGGATATGAATGGATTGAGTCTACACAAGGTCCTCCCCGTAAATATTACCGGTTGACGGAAAAAGGAGAAGTTTTTCTCGGTGAACTGGAAACATCCTGGAAAGAATTGAACGAGACGGTGAATCACATCAGCAATTCTTGAAATGACCACAGAGAATATGCCGCATTCGCCGAATGGTAAATAGTAAATCGTAAATAGTCAAATTGTAAATAAATAGTGTGTTATGAAAAAGACATTAACTGTAAATTTAGGTGGAACCGTTTTCAATATTGATGATGACGCATACCGTCTTTTGGATAATTATCTGAGTAATCTCAAGATGCACTTCCGCAAGGAAGCCGGTGCCGACGAGATTGTAGATGATATTGAACGCCGTATTTCCGAACTCTTTGCCGAGAAATTGTCGGCCGGCTCACAAGTAATTACGATAGCCGATGTAGAAGAGGTGATTGCCCGTATGGGAAAGCCTGAAGATATGGAGGCGGAAGGAGAGAGTGCTAGTGCCGATTCCGGCAGCACGAGTACCGGGGGCGGCTATGGTGCCGGTGCTTGGAACAGTAATACCGCTTATGGCACTACACGCCGTCGTCTTTACCGTAATCCGGATGACAAGATGCTGGGTGGTGTCATCAGTGGAATGGCTGCTTACCTAGGATGGGACGTGACTTTGCTTCGGCTGTTGCTGCTTGTTATCTTGATTTGCGGGGTAGGGACGTTGATACCGGTCTATATCGTATGTTGGCTGATTATACCGGAGGCTCGCACGGCTGCTGAGAAGTTGAGCATGCGGGGCGAGGCCGTTACGGTGGAGAATATCGGAAAGACGGTGACGGATGGTTTTGAGAAAGTCGCCAATGGGGTGAATGATTATATGAGGTCGGACAAGCCCCGTACTTTCCTGCAAAAGTTGGGAGATGGGCTGGTGATGATTGCCGGCTGGTTTTTGAAAATCTGTCTGGTGATATTCGCCATTATCTGCAGTCCGATACTGTTTGTATTTGGAGTGGTATTCGTGGCGCTGTTGTTTGCTGCGATAACGGTCGCTGTCGGTGGTGGTGCGGCTCTCATTTCCCATTTCCCGATGGCTGATTTGGTACTGTCTACTTCTCCGTTGTCTGCCATTGTGATGTACATTGCAGGTATCTTGCTGGTAGGGATTCCTTTGGTCAGCCTTGTGTGGGCCATCTTTAGCCAGATATTCAAATGGCAGCCGATGAATTCCGGTCTGAAGTGGACGCTGGTTATCCTTTGGATTGTAAGTGCGGCTTGTTTCGGAATCTGTTTTGCGGTGCAGGGGGCTACTTTCCCGGAATTGGGTATCTTTAATTTCTGAGAATAGTAATTTCTTTTTTAATTGATATCGTGTTTGTAGGAATCTGATTTCTATAAACACGATATTTTTTTACTTGGGTGTAATTTGCTGTTATACAGTGGAATATTGCGTTTAGAAAAGGTGTTTTTTAAACGTTCGTTTAATGAACGCAAAGATAACGTGTATTTTTGAATCTCGCAAAATGTTTAATAAAAATATTCTATAAATTTCTTTTTAGTGAGTATAATACTTTGTCAGTAAGCCTATTGCATTGTATTTCTCTAACTTCTTCCTTTTACTAATTTTTAAGTAATCTTTTCTCTTTAATTTTCTTAAATATTGACGTTCAAAAAACGAACGTCTATTGAACGCTTTTTGCTTGCAATAGATTCGTTTACAGTATTTTACCTGACAGGTAATGAATGACTGCAAAAAATCTGTTGGCAAGAAGGGCATAAAGCTTGTCGTATTCTACATAATGTGCCCGCAAATAATTGAATTTCAAGTATATACAAGAGATTCAAAGCCCCAGGAGAACACCCTTTTCTGAACAAAAGCATAAAATGGGAATAGAGAAAGAGGCCGAAATTTGGTATGCCATGCGTGCCACCTACCGCAGAGAACCGGATGCCATGCGTCTGCTCAAGAAAGAAAATTTGGGCTGTTTCATTCCTATGCAATATAAGATATGTATAAAAAAAGGAAAAAAAGTCCGTGTTTTGGTTCCGGTCGTTCATAATCTGCTTTTTGTCCATGCCCGTCCTTCCGATGTGCAGCGTGTCAAGTCTCAAGTCACTTATTTGCAATATATCACCGATACTCGCAGTGGACAGAAGATTATTGTCCCCGACAGTCAGATGCAGCGTTTCATTGCCGTATCCGGCACTTACGATGATCATCTTCTTTATTTTCAACCGGATGAATTGAACTTGTCCAAAGGTACCAAAGTCCGGATTACCGGCGGTGAATTTGAGGGGCAAGAAGGTATATTTCTGAAGGTGAAAGGCGCACGTGACCGTCGCGTGGTTATCGAAATACAAGGTGTCATAGCTGTTGCCATGGCCACTATCCATCCCGATCTTATAGAAGTAATCGGCTGAACTTTAATTTTTAATTCTTAATTCCATAATTGCTTATGTCTCTTTCCGAAGAAGCAATCTCTCTTCAGCGTGCTGCGCACGAACTGATGTATTTGGGTATGGACGGCAGTCCCGTCTATAGCGATGACTTGTCACGGCGGAACGGTGAGGTCTACCGTCTTACCATGGCTTTGTACCGGTCGGGTATTAAAGGTGCTACCATCGAAGAGCAGGCAAATGTCTGTCTTGCCCTTCTTATGGGTTACGGCGCCTCTTTTGTCGACCATGGCGAAAAACAGCGGCATGTCCAGGAAGTGCTGGACTGTTGTTGGGATGTGCTCGACGCCCTTCCCGCTTCCTTACTGAAGCTCCGCCTGCTTACCGCCTGCTACGGTGAAGTGTTCGACGAGTCTTTGGCCGACGAGGGCCGTTCCATTATCTCCTCCTGGGATTCCTCATCACTTACTCCCGAACAGCAGGAAGCGGTTGATGAGTTTCAGGATGTGACAGGCAATCCCTATCCGTGGGAATATATCGATGAATAAAACTTTTCATTATAATGCTTAACAACAAATCCGTATTGATTACCGGAGGAACAGGTTCCTTCGGCAAGAAGTTTGTGGAAACCATTCTTCGTGATTATCCGCAAGTAAAGAAAATCATTATTTACTCCCGTGATGAGCTGAAGCAATTTGAACTGAAGCAGAAATATCCCGGTCATAAGTATCCGCAATTGCGCTTCTTTATCGGTGATGTCCGCGACCTTGAACGTCTGACGCGGGCTTGCGAAGGAGTGGACGTGATTATCCATGCAGCTGCCATCAAGCAGGTGGATACCGCTGAATACAATCCCGAAGAGTGCATCAAAACCAATGTACACGGTGCGCAAAATGTGATAAAGGCTGCTCTTGCCACCGGGGTCCGGCATGTGGTGGCCCTTTCTACCGACAAGGCCTGTGCCCCCATCAATCTTTATGGCGCCACCAAACTCACTTCCGACAAGCTGTTTACTGCCGCCAACAATATCAGCGGTTCCAAGGACATCAAGTTCTCCGTAGTACGTTATGGCAATGTGATGGGTTCCCGTGGTTCCGTAATCCCTTTTTTCATCAGCAAGCGCGACAACGGGGCGAAGGAACTTCCCATAACCGATATGCGCATGACCCGTTTCAACATCTCGCTGGAAGCCGGTGTAGCTCTGGTCATGTATGCCATCGGACATCACCTGGGTGGTGAAATCTTCATCCCTAAGATTCCTTCCTACCATATCAAGGATGTGGCCGCTGCCATTGCGCCCAATCTGCCGCAGGTGGAAGTGGGCATCCGTCCGGGAGAGAAGCTGCACGAAGAGATGATTACTGTAACCGATGCTCTTGATACGATCGACTTGGGCAGATATTATGTCATTCTTCCTTCCGTATCTTTCAGGCACAGTCGCGAAGAGTTCATCAGACATCACAATGCAATGCCCGTTCCCGACGGTTTCCACTACAGCAGTGACAACAATACGGAGTGGGAGACAGTAGAGACTATGCGCGAGAATATAAAGAAATACGTTGACCCTAATTTCGAGGTGAAATGATAAGCAAGCCTATTCCATACGGTCGTCAGCATATCACAGATGAGGATATCCGGGCAGTCATCGATACCCTGAAAAGCGACTACCTGACACAAGGCCCCAAGATTAGGGAATTTGAAACGAAATTTGCCGGATATGTAGGTGCGCAATATGCCGTAGCGGTGAACAATGCCACTTCGGGGCTTCATCTTGCAGCGACCGCACTGAATGTAAAGCCGGGCGACAAGGTGATTGTCACTCCCATGACCTTTGCTGCCAGTGCCAACTGCATCCGCTATTGTGGCGGCGAGGTGGTGTTCTGCGATATTGACAAGGATACCTACCTCATGGATATCCGTAAACTTGAAGCCATGCTTAAGGCTTCTCCCCGCGGTACTTACAAAGGTATTGTTCCGGTTGATTTTGCCGGCTATCCTTTGAACCTGGAAGAGTTCAGAAAGCTTGCCGACGAGTACGGCCTGTGGATTATCGAAGATGCCTGCCATGCTCCCGGCGGCTATTTCACGGACAGTAAAGGCAAGAAACAACATTGTGGTAACGGTTGTTTTGCCGACTGTGCCGTATTCTCTTTCCATCCCGTGAAACATATCGCTACGGGTGAGGGAGGCATGGTGACCACCAACAGCAAGGAGCTCTATGACAAGCTTTGTCTTTATCGCACTCACGGCATTACCAAGGATGCTGCCTTGTTGCACGAGCATCATGGCGGCTGGTATTACGAGATGCAGGAACTGGGGTATAATTACCGTCTGACTGATTTCCAGGCTGCCCTGGGTGTTTCTCAGCTGGAGCGTGCGAAAGCAGGTCTTGACCGCCGTCATGAAATCGTGAGACGCTATAATGAAGCGTTTTCCGGAATAGATGGCATCAAGACTCCGTTCAATGCTGCCGATGCCTATCACGCCTATCATCTTTATGTCATTCAAGTGGCCGACCGCTTGGGCCTTTATAATTATCTGCACGAGAACAATGTCTATGCGCAGGTTCATTATGCTCCGCTCCATCTGATGCCTTACTATCAGCAGTTGGGCAGTAGGAAAGGCGATTTGCCTGTAGTCGAGGAATATTATGAGCATTGTCTGAGTCTTCCAATGTATCCTACGTTGACGGAGGAGGAGCAGGAGTATGTGATAGAGAAAGTAATTGAATTTCTACAGAAATGAAAAATATCTGTATTATTCCTGCCCGCGGCGGCAGCAAGCGCATTCCGCGTAAAAATATCAGACCCTTCATGGGTAAACCTATCATAGCATATTCCATTGAGGCGGCTTTGCAGAGCGGACTTTTTGATGAGGTAATGGTCTCTACCGATGATGAGGAGATTGCTGCAATCGCTTGCAGATATGGTGCCAAAGTTCCTTTCATGCGGAGTGCCGAGATGTCAAATGACTATGCCGGGACGGCTGATGTCATTCTTGAAGTTCTGCAGATGTATAAAGAGCAAGGCAGAGAGTTCGAAACGGTTTGTTGCATTTACTCAACGGCTCCTTTCGTCACTCCCGAAAGACTCCGGGAAGCATATGGGAAAATGAATTCGGAGATAGATTCCGTTTTCACTTGTGTGGCTTATTCCTATCCCATACAGCGCAGCCTTCACATCGTGGACGGGAGAATCGGTATGGTTTATCCCGAATACATGAATACACGTTCCCAAGATTTAGAGCCGATTTATCACGATGCCGGTCAGTTCTATTTCTCTCGTACCGCTTCCTTTGTGGAGAGCCGGACTTTTTGGGGTGAGAATACAGCCGGGTTGGTACTTTCCGAACTTGAAGTGCAGGACCTCGATACGCTGACCGACTGGACATTGGCAGAAATGAAGTATGGATTGCTTCATAGATAACCTTCGTGTATGGTTTTAAAGAGTTTGCAGGTAGAAAAAGATTCTGGATATTTCTAGTTTCGATATTTATCGTTATCTTTGCATATACATATAACTAACTATCGGTGAAGGTTATGGAACAGAAAGATAAATATATACGTTTTGACTGGGCGGTGAAAAGATTGCTGCGCAACAAGGCTAACTTCGGTGTTCTCGAAGGTTTCCTTACCGTGCTGTTGGGCGAATCCATCCATATCGTGGAGATACTGGAAAGCGAGGGTAACCAGCAGTGTGAAAGCGATAAATTCAACCGTGTGGACATCAAGGCCCGCAACAGTAAGGACGAAATCATTATTGTGGAAGTTCAGAACACCCGCGAGATTTATTATCTGGAACGTATCCTTTTCGGTGTAGCAAAAGCCATCACAGAGCATATCGAACTGGGAAACCTTTACTCGGAAGTGAAGAAAGTGTATTCCGTCAGTATCCTTTATTTTGACATCGGCAAGGGGAATGATTACTTGTATCACGGTCAGAACACATTCGTAGGTGTTCACACGGGGGACTTCCTCGAAGTGAGCACCAAAGAGAAAAATGCTATCGTACGTAAGCTGCCTTCCGAAATATTCCCCGAGTACTTCCTTATCCGGGTGAACGAGTTTAATAAGGTAGCCGTCACTCCGCTTGAAGAGTGGATAGAATATCTGAAAACCGGTGTCATCCGTCCCGACACGAAAGCTCCCGGTCTGGAAGAGGCCCGTCGTAAACTGATTTATTATAACATGAACCGTGCCGAACAATTGGCGTATGACGAGCATATCAATGCCGTGATGATTCAGAATGATGTCCTGACCACGGCAGCGGAGGAAGGCCGGCAGGAAGGCAGGGAGGAAGGCCGGCAGGAAGGCAGGGAGGAAGGTCGATTGGAAGGTCGATTGGAAGGTCTTGCTGCAGGCAGACAAGAAGAGAAGAAAGAGAATGCCAGAAACATGAAAAAACTGAATGTTTCCTTTGACATCATTCATCGGGTTACCGGACTATCCATTGAAGAGATAGACAAACTCTAAATATTTTAATTTATCTCATTTCCTTGAGAAAAGTCTATTTCCGTGCCGACGCAAGCGCTACCATCGGCTACGGTCACTTTATCCGTACTCTGGCTTTGGCCGATATGCTGAAGGACGATTTCGATTGTACCTTCTTTACTTGCCATCCTACCTCATATCAGGTAAGTGAGATGGAGAAGGTATGTCCTTTCATCCCCTTGCAAGAGGAAGCGCATTATGATGAGTTCCTTTCCCATCTACAAGGTGATGAAATCGTGGTGCTCGACAATTATTTCTTCACTACCGATTACCAGCGTGCCATCAAGCAAAAAGGCTGCCGCCTGGTTTGCATTGACGATATGCACGATAAGCACTATGTGGCTGATGTTGTGATTAACCATGGTCAGACCAATTCTGCACTTTTCGACGTGGAACCTTACACCCGGCTTTGTCTGGGATCTGACTGGGCACTGTTGCGCAGGCCGTTTCTAGAGGCTGTAAAAAGGGAAAGTATTTCTTCGGATAGGATAGAGAAAGTGGCTGTATGTTTCGGAGGAAGTGACATTCATGATATAACCGGTTATTTTGTGAATCAGGTACTTCGATTCTGTACTGTGAACAGTATTACGGCAGTAGTAGGAGATGCTTACACCTCTCATTCATCGTGTGTGCAGGACAGTCGCCTTGTTTATCGTTCGCGCCTTACGGCACAAGAAATGGCAGACCTTTTCTGCGACTCCGATCTGGTGATTTGTTCTGCCAGTTCGGTTTGTATGGAAGCATTGGCATGTGGGGCAGGAGTGGCTGCCGGATGGTATGTAAATAATCAGAAAGAATTCTATATGAATTTGAAAGAGTCTGACTCTATTATCCCTTTGGGGAATCTGTTGGATAAACATTCTAGTACAATATTGGATTCGGGTAGTAAATTGCCTATAAAGCCAAAGATTGTAAATGGTATGGCATTTATTTTACAAAATTATCGAAACATATTTAATGAACTATGATATCAATAGATAGGAATACCATTTATAAGACTCCCCGATATAGTTTTAAAAATTTTGTACAGTTGTCCTTTGAAGAAAAACTAAATGTTTTAAATTGGCGGAATGACATAAATGTACGACAATGGATGTATCATTCAGAGGTATTACAGCTGGATGACCATTTGAAATTTGTTGATGGGCTGAGTATGCGGGACGATTGTTATTATTGGCTGGTATATGATGAAAATGAGCCGATAGGGGTAATGAATGTCACCGGTGTGGATAAAGAATCGGATAAGGCGGAGTTGGGCTATTATTTAGTTCCCGGCCTTTGTGGTGAAGGTTTTTTCTTTGTCAGAGAGTGCTTTTTTTTCTTCTTTGAGATTCTTAAGATAAAAACATTCTATGGTGCCGTCAATGAGGATAATTCAGAGGCTATTATGCTTGACAGGTTTTTCGGATGCGAGTTTTTATCTTTTAAGACTTTGCGGCAAAATGAAAAGGAGATCAGGTATTGGGTTTGTGATGATTATTCTCCGATGGATTTCTTGGAAAAATATAAACTTGATGTTATCGATTATATAAAATACGTAAAAGATGAGAATAGAAAAATTCGTTCAAGACTTTGCAAATCAATTTGATGAAACTGAAATGTCAGAGTTTAAGGCAGATACCGTATTTCAGGAATTGGAAGAATGGTCTTCACTGACTGCCATGTCCGTGATAGCCTTTATCAAGACAGAGTATGGTAAAAGTGTGACGGGTAAAGAGATTCGTTCTTGTGGCACCATCGAAGATTTGTTTAATCTGTTGCTCTCCAAATGAATATGGTGGATAATCCTTTTTCCCTTCAAGGAAAAACCATACTTGTGACAGGTGCGTCTTCCGGCATAGGCAGGGCCATTTCTATTGCTTGTTCCCGAATGGGTGCGAAAGTAGTGCTGACCGGCCGTAACAAAGA
This sequence comes from Bacteroides sp. L10-4, assembly GCF_013373675.1. Classification (NCBI taxonomy): domain Bacteria; kingdom Pseudomonadati; phylum Bacteroidota; class Bacteroidia; order Bacteroidales; family Bacteroidaceae; genus Bacteroides; species Bacteroides sp. L10-4. Next base: position 17,065 of record NZ_JABXJH010000009.1, on the reverse strand, counting down.
ACGTCTTAATTCAATATTTGACAGTCTTTCGGGAAATGGCTGTCAGATGTTGGTAGCCGACCTTACATCGGACGAGGATGTTCGGGCTCTTGTGGGACAATTGCCTTTGTTGGACGGGGTGGTTTATTGTGCTGGTATAGGCCAGCGACTTCCTTGTAAAATGGTTATGTCCCAAGATGTTGATGAAGTAATGAACATCAATTTCAAATCGAATGTCTTGTTGCAAGCCGCTTTGCTTAAGGCGAAAAAAATACAGAAGTCCTCTTCGATAGTGTTTATAGCTTCCCGTGCGGCATCATCCCCTAGTATCGGAAATGCTATATACAGTGCATCAAAAGGAGCCCTGATATCGTATGCCAGATGCTTGGCGCTTGAGCTGGCACCGAGGCTCATTCGGGTGAATTGTATTTGTCCGGCAATGGTTGCAACCGATTTGATTTTGAAAGGCGGTCTGACTATGGAAGATTTTGGGGCAGCACAGTTGCAATATCCTTTGAAGCGTTACGGTACCCCCGAAGATGTGGCTTATCTGGCAGTCTACTTGCTTTCGGATGCTTCTGCATGGATGACCGGTTCTTGTGTTGATTTAACGGGGGGGGCGAATGAACTGTAATAAATTGAAATTATGGGAGCGTATATAAAAGCAATCTCGTATTATCTGCCTGAAACGGTTTTGACAAACGAAGCACTTGTTCGGGAGTTTCCGGAATGGAGTGTGGATAAAGTGGCACAAAAGGTAGGCGTACATTCACGGCACCTTGCGGGAGAGCATGAAACGGCCGGTGACATGGCAGAAAGAGCTGCACGAAGGTTATTTGACGAATACACTATTGATCCGAAGGAAGTAGATTTTCTTCTTCTTTGTACACAGAGTCCTGATTATTTTTTTCCTTCTACGGCTTGTATTCTTCAGAATCGTTTAGGATTGCGTACCGATGTGGGCGCTTTCGATTATAATTTGGGATGTTCCGGTTGTGTGTATGGATTGGCTGTAGCCAAAGGCCTGATAGCGGGAGGCATTGCACGAAACGTATTGTTGCTGACGGCAGAAACCTATAACAAATATCTTCATCCTTCAGACAAAAGTAATCGTTCGATATTTGGAGATGGAGCGGCTGCATGTCTCATTTCTACGGATGGTTTTGCAAAAATAGGTGCATTTGGAATGGGAACTGACGGCAGCGGTGCCGAACACTTGATTCTGAAAACAGGAGCAGCACGTTGGAAGATGGCAACAGGTCTGTCTGTGACAGATGATGAAGGACATGTTTGGCATGATGATTATCTTTATATGAATGGAGGTGCTGTATTTAACTTTACTTTGGAGGTGGTTCCCGCTTTGCTAAGGCTGGTTCTCGAAAGAAATGAAATGCAGAAAGAGGGAATAGACTACTTTGTATTTCACCAAGCTAATAAATTTATGCTTAATACCATTCGTAAAGTATGTGGATTATCTAAAGATAAATTTTATGTAAATTTGGAAACGACAGGTAATACGGTATCTTCCACAGTGATGATCGGACTGAAAGATTGTATGGATATGGGGATAGTCAAATCGGGAATGAGTGTAATGATTGCAGGGTTCGGAGTGGGATTGAGCTGGTCTGGAACGGTATTAAAATTCAAATAAATGAACAAATCAATAATAGTCGCAGAACTTTCGGCCAACCACAACGGGAGCAGACAAGTGGCTGCTGACACCATTAGAGCCGCCAAGCGTGCAGGTGCCGATGCCATAAAACTGCAAACCTATACAGCTGACACCATAACCCTGAACTGCCATGCCGATGATTTTAAGATAAAGCAAGGCACAATCTGGGATGGGAAATATTTGTACGATCTCTATAAACAAGCCTATACCCCTTGGGAGTGGCACGAAGAATTGTTTCGTGTGGCCAAGGAAGAGGGACTTGTCTGTTTTTCATCACCGTTTGATAAAACTGCGGTAGATTTCCTGGAATCCTTGGGCAACCCCATTTACAAAATTGCCTCTTTTGAAATTACGGATATTCCTTTAATAGAATATGCCGCCAAGAAGATGAAACCGATGGTGATGTCTACCGGCATTGCCACTGAAGAAGACATCCGGTTGGCTGTAGATACTTGCCGTGCGGCGGGCAATGATGATATTACGCTGTTGAAATGCACCTCCTCTTATCCTGCCCCCATTGAGGAAGCCAATCTGTGCATGATAAAGGATTTAGCCGAGCGCTATGGAGTGAAGTCCGGTTTGTCCGATCATACCATTGGCAGTGTGTCTGCCGTAGTGGCTGTGACACAAGGTGCAACCATGATTGAAAAGCATTTTATTATCGACCGTAGTATTGGCGGCCCCGATGCCTCATTCTCAATGAACGAGCAGGAGTTTGCCCAAATGGTGAAAGATATACGCATGGCCGAAGCGGCTATCGGCTCAGTATCGTATGAACTTACTGATAAGATGAAGTCGGGAAGGGAGTTCTCCCGTTCGCTCTATGTAGCCGAGGATATGAAAGCCGGAGAAGTGGTTACAGAGCAGAACGTTCGCTCCGTTCGTCCGGGCTTCGGTTTGCACCCTAAGTATCTGAAAGATATATTGGGAAAGAAAGTAAATCAGGATTTGGAGAAAGGAACGAGATTTGCATGGGAGTTCGTGAATAGTTAGAGGTCATCAAAAAAGAGAATATTGTTACTGCAATTCTTTATGGTTCTGAGGCACGTGGAGAGGCAAAACAGAATAGAAACAGGTACTATTATTAGCCCGATTGTGATGACTCGTAAAGCTTGGGAGGCAGCAAAGAGAAAGACTGTATTTTATTATAATGTAGTGAAAGATGGTGTGTTGCTGTGATGGAAGAGGATATAAAGCGTGATATTGTCAATTATAGGCGTCAAAAGGCATGTGACGATAAAGAATTATTCTCCGCTTACACATCTTTATACGCTGGATATCCCCAATAAAGAAGTGCGCATGGGGTTGATGAAATTGGGTGTAGAATGAAGAAGGGAGCCTTTTACAGCCCCCTATACTCCCTTTCCGCATCGAAACACGGACAAGCTTTCGCCGGATTCAAATCATGGTGCCCCACAATCAGCGCCCGTGGAAAGATACGCTTCAACTCACGTAGCAGTGCCAGTAACGAAGCCTTCTGTTCCCGTGTGCGGGTATCGGCAGGACAACTTGCAGCATCCAGTCCTCCTTCATAGCAGATGCCGATAGAGTGGCGGTTGTGATTGAGGCAATGCGCACCGGTTTTTTCCAACGGGCGGCCTCGGTGAATCTCGCCGTCGCGCGTCAGATAGAAATGATAGCCGATGTCGCGGAAACCGCGGTGGAGGATGTGGTCGCGGCGGCAATCCTCAAAGCTCAGGGTCACGCCTTGAGGCGTGGCCGAGCAATGAACAATGAGCAGGGTAATCGTACGCATGGCTATTTGCAAGCGCCCAGACCTAAAGCTCCCGCCAAGGCGGTGGCTACGGTGATGATTACTTTGAGGACAATGCCCCACACGGATCTTGATTTTTTGTCTTCACTCATGATGATTGGTAATTGATAATTAGTAATTAGTAACTTGTAATTGTTCTCATCCTAACGGATTCTCGCCCTGGTCACCGTCATTCCCTCCGGAACCGCCGTCGGAACCACTGCCGTCGGGAGCTTTCCCGCCTACGGCATATAGGGAAGCTTCCTTCAACTGTCCATCCAGGTTGATTTGGGCATTGCTTAGTTCGCCGGTGGCACGGGCGCGGAGCTTCAGCCCCTTCACGTTGTTGGCCAGCGAGAAGTCGGCAGCGGATTGCGCCCCTTTCTTGCTGACGATTCCTACGGAGAAGATGGCAAGGTCATCCAGTTTCACGTTCTTGCCGTCCAGAATCAGTTCCTTGGTGCAGGCCACCATGTCTGCCAGCACTCCCTTGATGACACCACTCGAATAGGGGGTGTTGTGATTGGACATGTGCTTGGCCAGTTTTTCGATGTCGAAGGTCTCTTCGATTACGGGGCGTGCATACCAGAGGCCTTTCAGTGGGCTGTCTTCGCCCGTCACTTGATACTTTTTGTAACGAATCATACTATTAAAATTTAGAAGTTAAAGGATAAAAACATTTGCTGTGTTGAACTCAACGATGCAAAGATAAGGCTGTGGATACGGGCGTTTGCCGGTTTTTGCAGGTTCTCGTCTGTTAGGGTCTGTTTTAGTCGGTTATTTACGCTTGTAAGTTTGATAATGTCATGATTTATAATTACTTTTGGTGAAAAATAAATCATAACTGTCAACTATGGATTCTTTTGTCATACGTACATACGGGCGTACCGAATTGGCCCAAATCTATTGTCCCAATCTTTGTCCGGAGGCTGCTTTCCGCAAGCTGAAACACTGGATAGACCTTTGTCCCGACCTGCGTGACAGGCTTTCCGCCTTGGGCGGTTCCTCCCGTTCCCGCTCCTATACGCCAGCCCAGGTGAGGCTGATAGTGGCTGCACTTGGAGAGCCTTAAACCTGAGGTCGGGCGGCGTGAAGGTCAAGTCGGGAAGCGTAAAGGTGAGGTTGGTACACTTGGTACAAAGGTTCATCCGTCCTTTCGCCTCACACACACACACATGCGCGTGCGTGAAGCGAAGCAAACTGTCAGACTTTTGGTTTCCGGTATTTCCCCTTGCCATCTACATATTTCACCAGTCCGTTTTTCAGCATGCGCTTGAGCCAGGTGGAGGCGGTTTCCGATTTGATGCCCATCTCTTCGGCTTTCTGCAGGAAAGAGGCCCTTGTGAATTCTTCTTCCATGCTGCCTACCAGCGCATCCCGGTCGGCATTGCCGCGGCTTGTCACTTCGGTGTGGGGTAGGAAGGAGAGGATATGGGTGGTATGCCGGTAAAGGCTTTCGGCCAGTGAGAGTACGGCATGGAAGTCATCGGAAGCAATGAGGAGATCCCATCGGCTGACAATGTGGTCTTTCAGATTGTCTGTGGCTGTGTGAGGGTCGGGCGACACGTAAGGCGAGGCGGTGATTTCCCCTTGTTCCATTGCGCGGAGCATGGCCACCACTTCCATGATGCGGCAGATGTTGATGGCCAGACGTGCCACGCTGCTCGACATCTCGTTTCCGTTGGCCAGTCCGGAACGTATGAAAAGTCGGGAGAAGAGCCGGTTGAATTCATCTTTCTGTCCGTCCGTAAGGTGAAGGGTGAATATTCCGTTCATGACAATGGTTTTCATTTTCTCCTTCCATTCCATGCCCAGAGCCTTGAAGGTATCTTCGAGATCGCTGTCATTGCGGTCGAACTGGTTTTGCCAATGATGTATGGCAGGCATGTAGTAGAACACCTGGCGGGAAAAGAGCCCGTTCTCGGCAGTGGGAATCAGTGGTTTCACTTGTGAGGGGGTGCCCGACAGAAGTACGGAAAGATAGGTCTTTTTCACTTCGCGGTATTCTTGGTCGGTGCGCCGGTTGTAGGACAGCCGGTCGTGGTCGAAGGCCTTGCGCATGGTGTCGCTCCAGTGTCCGTATTCCGAACCGATGGCGGTGGAGATGGTGTCAGCTTCGCTTTCGCATATCAGTCCGGTACCGTCGGAGTCTATCAGGTTTTGCAGGATGCCGGTTCCGGTGTTGTTGCCCGAGATGAGGAACATCTTGTTGAGAGGCATTACGGGAGTCTCCGTTTTTCCACGTTCCTTGCCCAGTGTGTCGTATTTTGCTTTTTCGCGGCGGTAACATGCCATACTTTCGGCTACCTGCTCACGTATCTCGTCGTGAATGGGTTCGGCAAGCAGGCGTACCAAGGAGAGCACTCCTTTGCCGGATGCAGGCAGGGCTACTACAAAGGTTTGCAGGCAGGGGGACATCATTTTTCCTCCGTAGGAACATCGGACGTGTTTCCCCATGCTGGCGCCCAATACGGTGACGGCACCCAGTAGCAGTACATCGTATTGGGCGGGGGAGGTTCCGCAGCTCATGATGCGATTCAGGGGATAAGGCCAGTGGAGATGTTCGTCGAAAGTGGGTAATGGAGACAGTGGTTCAATGCCCGCTGCGGACTCTTCCTCGCGTGCGCGTGTGTGTGAGGCGGAAGAGAGGGGTGAACTTTGTGTACCAAGTGTACCAATGGCGGGTGCGGCTTCGTGCTGAATCTTCACGCCGCAAAGCTCGGCCAGATGAAAGGCGGTTCCCAGATGCACGTCGTTACGGCCTGTCTTCAGGGCATTGCTGAAGAGCTTGTCGGCCGCTTGCGGGTTGTACTTCGGAGACGGGCTGCACAGAGCCAGAAAATCAGTACGGCCTGCTTCGCCGCAGTCGTTGGCGATGGCAAAGGCCAGTTGTATATATTCTTGATAGGTTGGAGCAATGTCTGCTCCTGCATTTCTGACTGCTTCGGCCAGAAGGTGCAATGAAGATAGTGGTTCCATCAGATTTGGTAATTTATAATTAGTAATTTGTAGTCGGTGATTTGCAATGGCTCATCATTCGAAGTCCACAACTTTTCTGAGCAGTGCTTCCGGGTCGTGGCAGAGGAAACAGGCACGTACGAGGTCTTTCCCCGAAGTGTCCACTCCTTTTCCGGGTTGTGTGTTTTCGGCGTCATACATGCAGTGGACGTAGTTCATGGCCCAGCGCACCGCCTCCGTGCAGTCTTTTCCGATAGGGCAGGGTACAAAAGCCTTTACACCCCGTCCGGTGGGGCTGACGAACACCAGCACCGGCGCGAGGTAAGGGTCATCGAACAGCAGCTGTTTCAGGCGTCGGGCTTCGTCAGGCGAGTCGAGGTGATCTACGTCTACCACCACCAGTCCGGAGGGTAGTTCCAGGCAGTCGCTCCGTCGTCGGGTGAATACGCCGCAGGGGGTGACATAGGGCAAGGTTTGCTGTTTCAGCATCCGGCAGTTGTCGTCATCGCCTTGTAGGGCGGCTTCGCGGATGGCTTGGGTCAGGATGATCAGCCGTTTGTTGGCAGTGATGAGTTGGTAAACTTCGTTCAGTTCCAAAGTACGCAGGGGGGTGAGCGTGGCGCTTTTCACGGTTTTCCCGGTCGCTCCGTCCTTCATCGGTGAGATGGGTGGCATGAAAAGCGACATTTTTAAAGATTTTCCATTTTGTTGTTTTAAAGATTTTGTGCGAAGTTAGGGCTCTTTTCTCATTATATATTTTCCATATATGGAAAATATTTTAAATGTGAGAAACCTAAAATAACGTTTAATAACATGTACTTTTTTAATTCTGATAACATAATACAAGACGACGATGAATGTAAACAGTAATCACCCTATACTGGGTGCTTTGTTTGAGAAATGGCGTAAAGAGAAAGACTTGAATATTAATACTCTTGCCAAAGAAGCCCATATTTGTACAACTACGTATGGAAAAATAAAAAAGGGCTGGATGTGAGATTAAGTGCTTATCAGTCACTTTTTTATTACTACTCCATGGATTTGGAGGATGATGAAATCAGGCAGATGGTGAATGAGTGGCTGGAGGGATGGCTGAAGGTGCGGAAAAGGGAATAAAGAATGGCAGACATTCTTAAAAAAACGTTCTGCTTTCTTTGCCATGTGGGCAAATACTCTTAACTTTGTATGTGAGAACCATTGGTGGAGTGAAGGTTGGAAAACGAGAAAAGGAAATGGAACAGATGCGCAAACTGCCTATCGGCATACAGACTTTTGAGGAAATACGTAGAGATGGTTATCTCTATGTGGACAAGACTGCTCTGGTTTATCAGATAGTGACTGTTGGTAAGCCCTATTTCTTGAGTCGTCCGCGTCGTTTTGGCAAGAGCCTGCTCATTTCAACTTTCGAGGCGTATTTTGAGGGCCGTAAGGACTTGTTTCAGGGGCTTGCCATAGAGCGGTTGGAAACGAAGTGGGAGCAATATCCTGTGTTGCATTTGGACCTGAACGCCGAGAGGTATGACACAAAAGAGGCTCTTGAACAGATGCTTTCACGCAATCTTAGCCTTTGGGAAGACCGTTGGGGGAGTGATGCGGTGGAAGGTACGCTTTCTTCCCGTTTCTCGGGAGTTATCCGGCGTGCTTATGAAAATACGGGCAAGCAGGCGGTTGTCTTGATTGACGAATACGACAAGCCTCTGCTTCAGGCCATTCTCAATGAACCGCTTTTGGAAGAATACCGCAGCATTCTGAAAGCCTTCTACGGAGTACTGAAAAGTTCCGACCGCTACCTCCGTTTCGTGTTCCTGACGGGTGTCACCAAATTTGCTCAAGTCAGTGTGTTCAGCGACTTGAATCAGCTGAACGACATCAGCAGGGACTATGATTATAATACTTTGTGTGGCATTACGAAAGCTGAACTGATAGAGACATTTACCCCTGAGATATTCCGTCTGGCCACCGTGGAGAAATTGACGTTTGAGGAGACAGTCCTTTCTCTGGAAAAGCGGTATGACGGTTATCATTTCTGTGAAGATACAGCTGTTGGACTGTTCAATCCGTTCAGTGTGCTGAATGTGCTTCAGAAACAGAAATTCGGTAATTTCTGGTTTCAGACCGGTACCCCTACTTATCTTGTCGATTTGTTGAAGCAGAGCGACTACGACCTTCGCCTTCTCATTGGAGGTGTGGAAGTTACTGCTTCCGCTTTCTCTGAGTATCGTGCGGAGGCCAACAATCCGCTTCCGATGATTTATCAGAGCGGCTATCTGACCATCAAGGGGTATGACAAGGAAGTGTTGCTTTATACTCTGGCGTTTCCCAACGATGAAGTCCGTTACGCTTTTCTGAGCTTTCTGGTACCTTTTTATACAAAGATTACTGATGACGAGACCGGTTTTCATATCGCCCAATTTATGCGCGAGCTTCGTGCCGGAGATGTGAATGCTTTCATGGAGCGCCTGAAAGTGTTCTTTGCAGGTATTCCCTACGATTTGAGTGGCAGTACCGAGCGCCACTACCAAGCTATTTTCTATGTTGTTTTCACGCTGCTGGGGCAGTTTGTGGAGACAGAGGTTCGCAGTGCTCGCGGCCGTGCTGATGCTGTGGTTCATACTCCTGCAGCTATATATGTTTTTGAGTTCAAGTTAGACGGCAGCGCTGAGGACGCGTTGAAGCAGATTGACGAAAAAGGCTATCTGATTCCTTATGCTCTGGACGGCAGGAAACTGGTGAAGGTAGGGGTGAATTTCAGCAAAGAGACACGGAATGTGGACCGGTATATAGTGGAGCAGGGATTATGAACATTTATTGCCTTTGACTATCGGATTGAACTAACAACAAATCTTAAAAATCAGTGTCCTTATTGACGTTATTTATTAGGAAACCGTCTTGTGGTGGGTTTCCTTAATCTATATGCCCCCACTGGATGCTAAAAATATATTATCTGTCTAATTACTTGAAAATTATCTAAATGGGTAAGAACTTTATTCACTCTTCATTTGGTGCTTTTATCGAAACTTTACGTAAAATGAGAAAGATTACTATCGCGGAACTTGCTTTGGAAGCTCATATCAGTACAAAAACGTATATCCATATAAAAAAGGGCTCGATGCAAGACTAAGCGCCTATTTGTCGCTGATTTTCTACTATTTCGGGGATTTGGAGGAGGAGGAAATTAGGTGGGTGGTTAATGGGTGGCTGGATGAATGGCTTAAGGTGAGGAGAAGAGGGTGAGTTTTTGGATGATGAAGAATTATAAATATTGGAGTTTATTTGTTACATACAAGAGTGCAATTCTTTGAAATATATAGAATTGGGCGGTGAAAAGACAAGATTGGTCTTCACTAATTACTTGGATTTTTTGTTTGGTTTGGTACGGAAATATGACAAAGAAAAGCTAAATCTTTTGCAAAGAATTGAACACTATTTTATGGGTAGATATTGATAAAAAAGGTGCTATATGCGTGTAGCGAGTGCTTGCCTGCACTCAGTACCTTTGAAACTAATATCTGTAAACTGATTATGAAGCGTGTGTTTTAATTACCTAGGGTATTATTCAGGTATTCCCTTTATAAATTATAAAGCAAAAATAGATACAAACTTCAAAATTGTAAATTGTGAGTAAGAGAGTATGGCAGAGTCAATGAAGACACAGGCTGTAAAGGGCGTGGCATGGAGTGCGATAGAACGCTTCTCGATGCAAGGTGTACAGTTTGTATTGACCATTGTTATTTCCCGTTTGGTGGCTCCCTTGGAATATGGGCTGATTGCGATGCTGGGCATATTTATGTCGTTGGCACAATGGTTCATTGATAGTGGTTTTAGTAATGCGTTGATACAGAAAAAGGATAGGACGGAGATTGATTTTTCTACGGTGTTCTATTTCAATATAGTGGTGGCTGTCATGGTATATCTATTGTTGTTCGGAATTGCCCCTTGCATAGCAGCTTTTTATAACGAGCCGCTACTGAAGATTATCACCCGATGGGTGGGGCTGAACATTGTAATCTCTGCCTTCTCCATCGTACAGAGAGCAAAATTAACCATTCAGATGGACTTCAAGATACAGGCTCAGGTTTCCTTTTTCTCGGTGGTACTGAGTGGTGTTTGCGGCTTGATTATGGCTTATAAAGGATTTGGTGTGTGGGCACTAGTGATGCAGGGATTGCTGGGCTCCATACTAAACACATTGTTCATTTGGGTGTTTTCACGCTGGATGCCCGGTTGGTGTTTTTCGTGGCGCTCTTTCAGATTGCTCTTCTCATTTGGTTCCAAACTGATGCTGTCGGGCTTGTTGCACACTATCTATCTCAATCTCTACGCATTGGTTATAGGACGCAGTTATTCGGCGGCGGATGTTGGCTTCTATAATAGAAGTTTGTCTATAGCTCAATTCCCATCGCAGACTATTTCCGGTATTATCACAAGGGTTATCTACCCTTTGCAATGCGAAATGCAGCATGATGCGGAGAGGCTCTCTCAATCTTTTCTTCAATACTTGCGCATGAGCTGTTACATTATTTTTCCGCTATCGGTGGGAATAGGTGTTCTCTCGCGTCCGTTAGTGTTGGTGTTGCTCACAGAAAAATGGATTCCTATAGCTCCTCTAATCTTCATACTTTGTATAGCTTATATGTGGTATCCTGTAATGGTGGTAAACAATCAGATGTTGAACGTAAGGGGACGTTCAGACTACTTTTTGCGAGAAGAGGTGATAAAAAAGATAGCTGCAATAGCTATCTTGATAGTCACCATGCCTTTGGGGGTTAAAGTACTTTGCTGGGGATTAGTATTCTATAATCTGCTGGATATGGTGATTGGTGTTTATTACACAAAAAAAGTGATAACTACGGGATTCGGACAACAGATACGAGCCCTTTTACCTGCGTTTTTGCTTACGGCAGCTATGGGTGGGGTGGTTTCTCTTTTCTTGCTGATGGTTACCAACGTCTATGTGCAGTTGGTGGGCGGTGTGTTGGTGGGTCTAGCCACGTATGCTTTGTTGAGCTATCTATTCAGAGTGAAAGAGATTGGATATTTACTCTCTTATATACAAAAAAAATAAACCATTGTATCATTAAAAAATAAACTATCTACATCATGACAACAATTCCTATAGTATTTGCCACAGATGAAAATCTCATTATACAGACAGGTATATGCATATATTCTCTGTTATCGTCGTGTGGGCAGGAAACTCAATATGATATATATATCATTACCGATTATGGGAAAAAGATGGAGGCACTGAAGGGATGGGTGCAGCTTAAGAATAACCCTCACTGCTTGGATATACATTTTATAAAATCTAATAATGAAATTTCCGATGCTTATGAAGTTAGAGGTATCACAAAAGCTACTTATTATAGGTTGTTGATACCTAAACTGATACCTGTATATGATAAAATAATTTACTCTGATGTTGATATCATATTTAAATGTTCTTTGAATGAGATATATGAAGATGTTGATTTGAGTAACTATTACATTGCTGGTGTGAGAGCGTATATAGAGAATGAAAAAAGCAATAATTATGGTATAGAGTTGGGATGTACAGATTCTGATTACATAAATGCGGGTTTTCTTATCTTGAATTGCAAGAAAATAAGAGAGGACAAGATAGACTTGGAATGGATAAAATTGGGCAAAAGAAACTTTCTATACCAAGATCAGGATATAATCAATTTGAGTTGTGATACAAAGAAATATTTGTTGCCCGTAAAATACAATTTCACAAAACAACACTATCAAGCATTTGCTACGCATACAGTGAACAGTTTTAACCATATTGATGAGCGAGAAATGGAAGAGGCTATGCGTCATGGCGTAACGCATTATACAGGTCCTGTGAAGCCGTGGAATGGGCTGTGTTATAGGCATGAAGACTGGTGGTGCATGTATCAAGAGTCTCCACTTTTTGATATCGATTATTATCACAATCGTGTTCACTCTTTTGTTTCTATGAAGCACTTATCACTAAAAGGAAGAATAAAATTGCTAATAAAATATTTTTTTGATATTCGATAATAGAGAAGAGTACTTTAACCGGAATCATCAGACATAATTGTTTTATTCCGTGGGATTATGATATTGATGGTGGATATAGCTCCTTTTCTCCCTTGCAATCACAGAGATGTTTTTCATTGGAAGAAAATCTAAATAATGAAACAACGGATATTATTGAAATAATGGAAATTTATTTTTTCCTATTGTTGGTAGGAATTATAGGAGCTTTGTTGAGCCAAGATTGTAGATTGAAAAACATTGGTTTCTACTTTATTTCGATATGCATTCTCTTGCTTTTTGCAATGGTGGTGTTTAGATATGATGTGGGAGCTGACTATCTTAGTTATAAGGATTATTATAATAGGATTCATTCAGTATCCAAATTGACAGCCGAGGACTTTTTTGTAGAACCGGGTTATGTAATATTATCTTCTTTACTGCGTTCTATAGGTGCTCCATTTGAAATATTATCATTGATATTATTTTCGATTATTGTGTATAATCTAAAAAGGACTATTTTTTATTTTTCAGATAATGTACCTTTGTCAATCGTCTTGTATATATTTCTGTTCTTTTTATCTTTTAATTTTAATTTGGTTCGTCATGGAGTAATGGTAACCTTTGTATGGAAAGGATGTTTCTTATGGCTGGAAAATGAGAAGAAAAAGGCTGTTTTTTCCCTTGTTGTTGGTGCAATGTTTCATGTTTTGAGCCTTTTCTTTTTACCCATACTACTGATTAGTTCTAAAAAAGATCCGACATATATGTACGTCTGTATTTTAGTACTTTCTTTTTTTGTAGCTCTACATCCAGATACTGTCATTTCATTATTTGATGCATTACTTTTCCCAATGATTGGTATGGATAATAGGCTGTTTTTTTATCTCAATGGAGGGCATTCGGGAGAATTGAACGAGACGTCTTTAACAATGGGCATGTTCTTTAATATTGCCATATTCGGTGCTTCGTATCTGTTGTTTTCAGTTAGAAAAAAAATATTCCTCTATAATATATTGTTTGTGGGTATTGTTTTTTTCTTGCTCTTCAATTCTTTTGGTGCTATATCACAGCGCATAGCGAGTACTTGCTATATGGCAAATATTTTTATTATTCCATCAATAGTAAATTTAGTTCATGTAAATAGATGGCGTTTTTTATGCATGGCAATTGTCTTGCTATATGGTATCTTGATGTTTAGTCAGGAAATTTTTAAGGATTCTGGTAATTATATTCCTTTTACGACCATTTTTTAATGTAATTTGTTGATACATGAAAATACTGTTTCGTTCTTTTTTAGCTTCAATGCTTAAGGAATCATTCTTCTTACTGTCGTTTTACAATACTTATTATTATGTGAAAAATGAGAAGAAGTTTTGGAAAGAGATAAATCGTCGAAAGGCGATGAGTATCTTTGAATACAAAGAACTGGTGAAGCCTATACCCTTTTGTCCTATTGAAACCATTAGAGATTCTAACTTTTATGGTCAGGCCTATGCTTTGAAACAATATGCAGGTGTGGATAAATTTGATTGGTCTATAGAGCATGGTCTTTATGTTGATGATTATGTGCCTATAGCAGCTCGATGTAAAACTACAGAGCGTATCATGACTTTCAGTGATATACGGGTGAAAGGGCTTGAAAGTGTTCACAAACCAGTGGTGTCTATCGGCCCCTATATACATTATGCCGAGTGCATGGTGAACCATGAGGAGATGAATTTGCTAAAGAGAGAATTGGGTAGAACGCTGCTCTTTTTTCCTACGCATACTAGTTGTGAAGGTGGTTTGGAATATAAAGTACATAGCATGATTGATGAATTACTGAAGTTTAAAAATCAGCATGGGTTTGATACAGTAATTGTGAATATGTATTATTTGGATGAGTATAAAAAGGGTTTTGGTGATTTGTATGCAAAAGCCGGATTTAAAGTGACTACTGCCGGACACCAATTGGATATAAACTTTTTGAATCGATTGAAAACCATTATTTCGCTGGCCGACTATACTTGTTCAAACAGCATTGGTACGCATACGGGCTATTGCATTTATCTCAATAAGCCTCACCTTATTATCAATCCTGCTCAAACGTTGGATGAGGTAGAGCCTTTATGGCATGATTTGTGGAAAGCTTTCGAAAGTAATTCGCCTCAAGCACAAATACAACAACAAATTCTTTCGCACAAGTATTGGGGCTTTGACTGCGTAAAAAGTAAGGAAGAGATGCGCTCCCTTTTATTAAACAATAAATAATGTAAAATCTTCTTCGATTGATAGATAAAATTAAAAATAGAATGAAAAAGGTGAAAATTATATTTTCCGGATGGATTAATGCACCTAACGGAGCGGCACGATTTGTACTTGGATTAAAAAAATGCGCCAACGACTTTGCTGAACAAGGGGTGAGGCTTTCAATCTTTACGCTTGACGATGTTTATGGCGAGGTAAGAAAATTCTCTGATTATGAAAAGATAAAAAAGAGGGCATCACTGAAAGATAGACTGATGAGATATGCTAAATATAGCCATCTCATGACGTATGCTATGATTTATTTTTCTGGATTACGATATTCCAAACGGATAGTAGAAGCCTTCGATGAAATACCCAATGATGAATTGCCGGATATTATTCATTTCCAAGACTTGTTTGCTTGTTATTACTATTTGAAGCGTAAAAGAAAAAACAAAAAATCTGTGTATTTGACACTGCATAGTAATGGCTCTTTATGGTCAATGTATGAAGAGTATTACCCTTTGTTTCGTTCTTGTTTTTTTGGTATTATGAAACGTAGGATAGAGGATGTTGTACTGAATAGAGTGGATAAGGTAAATTTTGTAGCCGATTTCCCACGTCGGAATTTTTGTCATCTTTACCCCCACATATCTTCGCAAAAGACTTCATTTGTCTATAATGGCATCCCTGATATTGAAGGTGGAAGTAAGTGTATATCTTCAACCAATCAGACTAGGTTAGTATGCGTAGGAACATTGTGTAATCGTAAAAATCAAATAGGCATACTTCATGCATTATCTAAATTGACCTCTGAACAACAAAAATCTTTTTCTGTGACTTTTGTCGGAGATGGTCCTTCGCGTAATGCTTTGGAAAAAGTAGCAGCTACACTTTCAGCTGATATTTATTTTGCGGGCAACTCAAATCAAGTAAATGACTATTTGACTAACTCGGATGCTTTTATATTGTTTTCAAAAGACGAAGGATTGCCAATATCAATTATTGAAGCTATGCGTTGTGGTTTGCCCATTATATCTACCCGTATAGCAGGTATTCCGGAAATGATTGTCGAAGGAATTTCGGGCTATTTGGTAGATGCAGATGAACGACAACTCTCTGAGTTGTTTGAAAAAATATTGATTGACAGACCTGATTTTGTGAAAATGGGGGAAAAATCAAGAATTATTTATGAAGATAAATTTTCTCAAAAGGCTATGATATTGTCTTATGCAAAATTATGGCAGAAGGCTTGAGAGTAGCTATGAAGCCTTAAATAATTCATCTTATATAAATGTCACCCAACTATTCTGTATTGATTTCGGTCTATTATAAAGAAAGACCGATTTATCTGAAGTCTGCACTTGATAGTGTACTGAATCAAACGCTTCCTCCTTCTGAAATCATATTGGTTAAGGATGGACCTCTCACTGCTGAGTTGGAAAACATTCTATCTTCTTATGATACTAATTTGCTTAGAGTTATTCCTTTACCTGATAATTTAGGATTAAGCAAGGCACTTAATATAGGCTTGAAGCATTGCAGTTATGAATTTGTAGCTCGTATGGATACAGATGATATTTGTTATCCATATCGTTTTGAGAAACAAGTTCTTTTTTTGCAATCACATCCAATGATAGATATAGTGGGATCTTATGCTACTAAAATAGACGAATGTGGAAACAATCTCGAAGAGGTTATAAAGGTCCCGGTTACGCATGAAGATATTGTTCGTCTGGTCTGGACTTGTCCCATGAATCATCCTACTGTGATGTATCGAAAAAATGCTATTTTATCAGTAGGCGGTTATAATCCTGATGCCGGTCTGCGTCAGGATGATTATGATTTATGGTTCAGGTGTGCAGAAAAAGGATTGCATTTCGCTAATATTTCGGAATCATTGTTGTATTATCGCTTCTTTGCTGAAAGTGTGAGAAGAAACAGTATAGAAGTAGGTTGGTATAGAATGAAAACAGGTTTGCGCGGCTGTAGAAAACTTCATTTGTCTTTCATTGTATATATTGGAGTTTGTATTCCCTTTGTCCGTTCTTTATTGCCATATCCTTTAAATGTTTATTTTCAAGGGTTGATGAATCGCATGAATCCCCGTAAAATAAGAGGGTAAATAGGAATATCTTATATGCTATTTCTGGCAAGTAATTAATGACCTACCTTTATCCTCGGTAAAGGCTTTGTCCCTAACTGGTAATCACGTTTCCGGTCAGTATATTTTTTAGCATATTTCAATGAACATACTTATCACCGGAATCCACGGTTTTGTGGGTTCCAATCTTGTTATTGCCCTAAAGGAGCATCATAGCCTTTACGGGCTGGATATTGTCGCTCCTGAAAAGGAGGGGGTGGTGAAGACTTTCTCTTGGGAGGATATTGAACCGGCTTCTTTTCCGATGCGGAATCTTCCGAAATTCGATGCCATTATCCATCTGGCTGGCAAAGCCCATGATACGAAG